>JAPHUU010000028.1 GCA_026193555.1 Rhodanobacter sp. | reverse complement strand
GTGGCGTGGATATCGACCGAGAGCGCTGGGTTACCATCGCGTTTTCGCCCGAGCTCACCGCCATGAACCCACCCGCAACCCCGCGCCGTGCCCTCGTCACCGGTGGTAGCGGCGATCTCGGCGGTGCGATCTGCCGTGCCCTGGCCGACGGCGGCTACCACGTGATCGTGCACGCCAACCGCGGGCTTGATCGGGCCGAGGCGGTGGCGGCGGCGATCCGCGATGCGGGTGGCAGCGCGCAGGCGGTGGCGTTCGACGTGGCCGATGCCGCGGGCAGTCGCGCCGCGATTGATGCACTACTGACCGACGGCATCATCCACGCCGTGGTGAACAACGCCGGCGTGCACGAGGACATGCCGATGGCCGGCATGACCGAGGCCGCGTGGCATCGGGTGATCGACGTGTCGCTGCACGGCTTCTTTCACGTCACCCAGCCGCTGCTGTTGCCGATGGCGCGCGCGCGGTTCGGCCGCATCGTGTCGATCAGTTCGGTGGCCGCGGTGATGGGTAACCGCGGCCAGACCAATTACGCGGCGGCCAAGGCGGCGTTGCATGGCGCCTCCAAATCGCTGGCACGCGAGATGGCTTCGCGCGGGATCACCGTGAACGTGGTGGCGCCCGGCGTCATCGAGGGCGGCATGATCGGCGAGGCATTCCCGCCCGAGCGCCTGCGTGAACTGGTGCCTGCGCAGCGTGCCGGCAAGCCGGAAGAAGTCGCGGCACTGGTGGCCTTCCTGTGCAGCGATGCGGCGGCTTACATCAACGGTCAGGTGATCGGCGTCAACGGTGGCATGGGCTGAGCCTGGCCCGTTCGACGCGCCGGGTCAGGCCCCCGCAAACAGCAGTGGCCGTTGCCGCGCCCGGACCAGGTCGTGCATTTCGCTGCGCAGGGCATCGCCGTCGTCGGCCACGGCCCGTTCCACGATCATGACCGCCAGCCCTTCCAGCAGTTCGACGTTCTGGCGCAGACGGGCGCGCAGGGCGGCATCGTCCAGCCGGTCGTGCAGGGTGGCATTCATCTGGGCGAACCACGGCAGGTCCTGCTGGTCGAGCAGGGTGCGCGGATTGCGTCCTCGCGACGACGCATGCCAGCGCAGGAAGAACGCCTGCATGCGCACATTGAGCGCCTGCGCCGACTCCAGTTCGCGCGCCAGCGCGGTGAACAGTGCCGGGTCGCCCAGACGCTGCTGGAACACCAGCTGGCACAGCACGCCCCAGTAATAGGTGTAATCCCAGATCACCTTGATCGGCAGCACTTCGGCATTGCCCATCAGCGGATACTGATGGCGATACAACGCGAGCGTGCTCTCGTAGAACGAGAAGAACAGCCGCTCGTGGAGGCGCGCATGGCGAGCCAGTGGCTGGCCCGCGCGATCGAGCCCGACCAGCTGGCAGATATAGGTGTTGCTGATCGCGATGAAGTCGGTACCAGGTGAGTAGAACGGGTCGAGAAACGCGCCGGCCTCGCCGGTGAGCGCCCAGCGGTCGGCGCTGAACATGCGCGCGCAGCCGTACGAGTAGTCGCGCAGGAACGCGAAGTCGAGCAGCTTGTCCTGTCGCGTGGCCACCTCGCGCGCGATCGCCGGCTGATGCGTGGCCAGCCATTCCTGCGCCCGCGCGAAGCTGTTCATCGACGCCAGCGGGTGCATGGCCGCGTCGGCCACGATGCCCAGCGAGTGCGCGCCGGAGGCCAGCGGGATCAGCCAGGTCCAGTAGCCGGGTCCGCACAGGTGGTTGGTCGAGCGCCAGCGCTCCGCCGGCGAGCAGCGGCTCTGCCAGTCGCGGTCGTCGCACCAGCCATCGATGCTCAGCCGCTCGTCGAGGCGGAACCACACCGCGTTGGCGTGGTGTCCGTTGTCGCGGGTGAGCTTGAGCTTGCGCCGGATCATCCCGGCGCGGCCGCTGGCATCGAGCAGCCAGCGGCTGGTGAGCGTGTGCTGCTCGCCGCCGGCATCGGTGCAGCGCACGGTGTGCCCGGTGCCATGTTCGCCCAGCGTGAAGCCGCGCACATGGACGCCGTCACGGAAATCGATGCCACGCCGACGCGCCTCGTCTCCCAGATGGTTCTCCAGGATGCCGCGATCGAGCTGATAGCTGGGTGTCGGCAGCACCCTGCTCACGCCCAGTTCGGTGACATGCTGCAGATCGCTGCGCCGGTCGGAGAAGAAGAAACGAAAGCCGAACTTGCGGATGTGCTCGGCTTCCAGATGCTCACGCAGGCCCAGCGTCTCGCCCAGATAGTGCGCGCCAATCTCCACCGTCGACTCGCCGACCTTGTGCGCGGCCAGCGGCAGCGGATGGCTGAGGCGCTCCAGCACCACGATGTCCATGTCCGGAAACTCGCCGCGCAGCTGCAGCGCCAGGCACAATCCGGCCAGTCCGCCGCCGAGTATCACCGCATCGTGCGTGGTATCGCCCATGAACTCTCAGCCCCCCGGCCAAGGCCCGATTGTGCATCTTTACGGCATCGCCTGCAGCGGTGATCGCGACCGTGGCGCGGCAGCGGAGTCAGGCGATGGTTGCCGGCACGGGTTGACGCTCGGCGACCACCACCGGTCGCGCGCGCGAGCGACGATAGCTGGCGATGACGCTGCCGTAGTGAATCACCCGGCCGATGGTGTAGGTGGTGATGCGGGTGACGTCGCGCACCGGATTGAAATAGCTGCGACGGAATTCGCCGTGATAGCGCGAGGCGATCGGCACCGAGACCACGCCGATGTGCTGTTCGCGCGAGGCGGCGATCAGGATCGCTGCCTCGAACACGAAGTTTTCGGCCGGCAGATCGACCAACGCCAGTGCCGCGCGCGGATACCAGCGCTGGCCGCTCTGCGTGTCGGCCACCGGCTGGGCGCAGGCCCACGAAATGCCCCAGTCGGCGACCGCGTTGGCGCGACGACGGCCCTTCGGCTGCTGCTCGCGGTCGAGCAGGCGCGCGCCGATCACCATGTGCCCGGGATACCGTTCGGCCGCGGCCGCGATGCGCAGTACGTCGGCCGCCAGATGCTGGCCGTCGCCGTCCATCGTCAGCACGGCGTCGTAGCCCTGCCGCAGCGCTTCGCGGAATCCATGGCGCAGTGCCTCGCCCTTGCCGCGGCGCGCGGCATGCCGCAGCAAGGTCACCGGAAGCGCGGCGAGGATCTCCGGCGTGCGGTCGTCCGAACCGTCGTCGACCGCGATCACCGATGCACCCAGTGCCAGCACGGACTCGATCACGGACTGGATCGCGGCCTCCTCGTTGAGGCAGGGAATCAGCACGCACCAGCGTTCGGCAACAATATTCATACGATCTTCTCCATGTCGATCCGCAAGCCGATCCCGCTGGCGGCGTCCAGTTCACAAGTGCCGTGCCCGCTGGCGAGCGCGGCGAGCACGGGCAACGCGCAAGCCGAGGCGCTCGCGTCGCGCCAGCCGGCCAGCGGTTCCGGCAGGGCGGTGACAGCGCCCGCGCCGGTGATCGTCAGGTCGATGCGGGCCAGGCTGGTCGCGCTGGCGTGCGCCGCCAGCACCAGCGCACAGCCAAAGTCGATGGTACAGCCCGTGACCTCCAGCAGCGGCGGCGTGCCATCGGTGTCGCTGCAGACCAGCAACACCGCCCGCTGCTCGGTCAGGACCTGGGTCACCGCCTCCAGCAGGCCGGCACCGAAACTGGCCCGCTGAGCGGCCACCGCGGTGGAAGGCTCGTGACAACCGGTGGCGATCGTCCAGTAACCGACCGCTGCGTTGTGCACCGAGTTGTGGAAGCGGATCGGCGACAGCTCGGCCGGGGTCTGTGCCAGGGTGGCGCACATGTAGTCGGTGATCGCCTGATCGCCGTGCGAGGAGGCAAAGACACAGGCCAGCTCGCTGGCGGCGCGACCGCTCATCGCCACTGCCTGCCCGGCGACCTCGACGGCCAGCAGCACGCTGGCCGGCGCGCGACGCCGTTCGTTCGGTGGCAGTGTGGCGGCGGCCGGTCGCGGTGTCGGCGCCGGTGGCGTGGCACCGGCGAGCAGGGCCTGCAAGTCGGCGAAACTGGCCAGTTGCGCCGACCACAGCCCGATGCCCTCCACGTAGACGCGCAGCGCGTTCATGCCGCACGTCCGGCACGGGCGAACGCGAGGCAGGCATTGTTGCCGCCGAAGCCGAACGAATTGCTCAGCGCCACATCGACGCGCCGCTGCTCGTTGTGCCACGCGAAGACCGGGCTGCAGGCGGGATCGGGCGTATCGCCGCCGAGGTTGCCGGGGATGAAGCCGTGCTCGATCGCCAGCAGCGCGATCACCGCCTCGACGATGCCGGCCGCGCCCAGGGTGTGGCCGGTGAAGCCCTTGGTGGAACTGGCCCGCGTGTGCGTCGGAAAGCTGCGACTGACCAGCGCCGCCTCGACCTCGTCATTCTTCTGGCTCGCCGTGCCGTGCAGGTTGATGTAGTCCACCTGGGCCGGTTGCAGGCCGGCACGGGCGAGTGCCGCGCGCAACGCCAGCTCGGCGCCGAGTCCGTCCGGGTGGGGCGTGGACATGTGATGCGCATCGCTGGCTTCGCCGTAGCCGATCAGCTGCGGCGCGTCGGGTGCGGTATCCCGCCGTTCGAGCAGCGCAAAGCCGGCGGCCTCGCCGATCGAGATGCCGTCGCGCGCCGCATCGAACGGCCGGCATGGCGACCGCGAGACCAGCTCCAGCGCGTTGAAGCCGAACAGCACGCTGTCGCACAGGGTATCGACCCCACCCACCACCGCCGCGTCGACCAGTCCCAGGCGGATCATCCGCTCGGCGCTGGCAAACACCTTGGCGCTGGAAGAGCACGCCGTGGATACCGTGAGGCAGGGACCGGCCAGCCCCAGCGCGGCGCTGACGAAGGCCGCGAGCGAATGCGGAGTGTGGATTGCCGGCCGCAGCATGTCGTCGGGCAGGCCACCATCAACATCGAGCCGACGATAGGCATCCTCGGTGGCGCCGATGCTGGCGGTGGAGGTGCCCAGCAGCAGGGCGACGCGATCGGCACCATGGCGGTCGCGCGCCAGGCGCACGCGGTCAAGGAAGCCATCCTGATTCAGGCCCAGCCAGGCGAGTCGGTTGTTGCGGCATTCCCAGTTCGCCAGCGCGGCCGGCAGGACATGCGACTCGACACCCTCCACGCGACCTATCCAGCAGGCCAGCGGGGTGGCGCCGAAGTCATTCGGGCGCAGCCCGCTGTGGGCCCGGCGCAGCGCATCCAGCTGGGCAGCGCGCCCCCGCCCCATGGCCGAGGTAGCGGTGTAGGCGGTGATCGCGAGAGGGGTCATCGAGACGGGCATCGGGAAAGCCTAATGGCCACCCTCGGACTTGCCTAGCCCGATGCCTGGCCACCAGTCGGCGGGGCTCCCATGATGCCCGCGAGACCATGAAGCTGCCGCGAACGGCACGCCGGTCGGTTACGCTGATGCTCTTCCGCCCTCGATCGGTCCCCCACGTGGCAATGCGCGAGTCTGCAGCACGAAGCTCCCGGCGCTACTGGCGCGACCGCGACGTGCAGCACGCTGCCGTGGTAACCCTGCTCGCCGTGCTGCTGAGTGGTGGCCTGGTGTGGCTGGGTTACCTGATCCATGTCTGTCGCATTGCCGCGCGCAGTCCGTCGGCGCCGCCGCGACAGATGATCGCCCTGGTCTTCGGTCAGCGCCTGCGCAACGACGCTCCCGAGCACGACTACCGGCTGCGTCTGGGCCGCGTGCTGGCGCTGGCACGGCAGTGTCAGGCCGGGCACATCCTGCTGCTCGGCGGCTGCAGTGGCGGCCAGCAGAGCGAAGCGGCGGTGGGTCACGCCTGGCTGCTGCAACAGGGCCTGCCGCGGGAGCTGCGGGTCGAGTTGGAGCAGGAATCGGTCGACTCGCTGGAGAACCTGCGCCATGCGCGCGGCCTGCTGCAGGCACAGGGCGGCGGCCTGCTGCCGCCGGTGGCGCTGGTGACCAGCCGCTATCACCTCGCCCGCTGCCTGCTGCTGGCGCGCCGGCTCGGTTTCAGCGTGCTGCCGGTAGCCGCCGAGCCGGTGCTGCCGCTCGACCGCCGCTACCTCGGTCTGCTGCTGATCGAGGCGACCTATCTGATGTGGATCGACGTCGGGTTGCGCTGGGCGCAGCTGATCGGCCATCGGCGGATGTGCGCGCGGGTCAGCTGATGTCGCGTTAACTGGCCAACGACATCGGCCGCGAGCTGCTGCTGATCTCGGTGGGTGCGACCGGCTGCCCCCCGCCGCATCCGTTGCCCGCAGGCATGCGGCGGCGCGGGTCGCCGCGACGCTTGTCCGGTCAGCGCGGTGGCGCACGGCGGTGTCGCCGGTACTCGCTCTTGCTAAGCTGACGCGGATCACCCCACGAGTCCGAGCATGAGCCAACAGGCCGACCTAGCCGAAACCTTCCTGCGCGGATTGCAGGACCGCATCTGTGCCGCGATCGAACAGGTCGATGGTGGCGCGCGCTTCGAAGAGGACGCGTGGCAGCGCGACGCCGGCGGTGGCGGGCGTACCCGCGTGCTGCGCGAGGGCGCGGTGTTCGAGCAGGCCGGGGTCAATTTCTCGCGGGTCAGCGGCAACCAGTTGCCGCCCAGCGCCACCGCACACCGACCCGAGCTGGTCGGCGGCAGCTTCATCGCCACCGGCGTGTCACTGGTGCTGCATCCGCGCAACCCGCACATCCCCACCACCCACGACAACGTGCGTTATTTCGAGGCCAGCAAGCCCGG
>JAPHUU010000027.1 GCA_026193555.1 Rhodanobacter sp. | reverse complement strand
GTCCCGCCAGCGATGGCGGCTTCTGGTTGTTCGGCGGCAACACGCCGGTGCCGCTGGCGATCTGGCAGTCGGTGCGCTATTCGCAAGGCGACACCTGCGCGGCGCTGCGACGTGTGCTGCCGCAGACCGGGGCCATCGTCGACTTTCCGGTCCTCTCCGACGTCGACAACGCCGACGATCTGCCGCGGGTGCTGCGTGCGCTCGATCGCCTGCCGTCTGCATTGCCGGCCCAGCGTGCGCTGGCGGACTGGATGAAGGCGCTTTTCGCAGGCTCCGCGACGGCCTGAATCCTTTTTGTCGTCCAGACGACTCCATGGCATGTGGCCTTGTGCCGCGCCGCTTCGTTTTGCGCATGGCGCAACTGGGGATGCCTGATGGAAACCTTGCTGGTGCTGACCGTACTGTTCCTCGCCGCCACCAATGGCGCCAACGACAACTTCAAGGGTGTGGCCACGCTGTACGGCAGTCGCCGTGCCGGTTACTGGACCAGTCTTGGCTGGGCCAGCGTTACCACACTGGCCGGATCGTTGTGTTCGGTGTTCCTCGCGCGTGCGCTGCTGAAGGCGTTCACCGGCGCCGGCATGGTGCCGGCGGACATCGCCGGGCAGCTGCCTTTTGCGCTGGCCGTCGCCGGCGGTGCCGGTATGACCGTCGCGCTGGCGGCGTGGCGAGGGCTGCCGATCTCGACCACCCACGCGCTGGTCGGCGCGATGAGCGGCGTCGGCCTGATGGCCGTCGGAGCGGCGGTGAAGTTCGGCACCCTGGGGCACAGTTTTGTGCTGCCGCTACTGGCGACACCGGTCATTGCGGTCTTGCCGGCCTTCCTGCTGGCACCGTGGCTGCGTCGACTCACGGCGCGTGCGGATCGTGAGCCGGAGTGCCAGTGCACGGTGAATGCGATGCAGGCTACTCCGGACGGCCTGCTGTTGCGCACCAGCGTGCCCGTCGCCTTCAGCGGTACCAAGGCCGAGTGCGAGAGCATCGGGGCTCAACGCAGGTGGCGTTTCGATGCACGCAGTCTGGTGGATAGTCTGCTGTTTCTTTTCGGGGGTGCGGTCAGTTTCGCGAGAGGTCTGAACGACACACCCAAGATTGCAGCGCTGCTGCTGCCGATCGTGGCGCTGGACGGCAGCGCCGCGGCGCTGGCAGTCGGTCTGGCGATGCTTGTGGGAGGGGTGCTTGGGGCACGGCGAGTGGCCCGCACCATGAGCGACAGGATCACGCAGCTCGATCCTGGCGGAGCACTGGCCGCAGGCCTGACCACCAGTCTGCTGGTGGGCACGGCCTCATTCAGTGGACTGCCGGTGTCCACGACCCATGTGTCGGTCGGTGCACTCGCCGGCAGCGGCATCAGTGATGGTGCTGGTGTGGACTGCTCCGTGATCGCAGGCATCGCCCTTTCGTGGGTGATCACCATCCCCGCCGGTGCAATGTCTGGCGCGCTGTTGTATCTGTGGCTGGGTTGATCGGCACGCGAGGGTACGCAGCGCGAGGCCAGCGGCAAGGGTGTGATCGGCTTCGAGTTGACGCCGAAAAAGGGACACGGCGAGCGTCGGGAGTGTCGCCGTGGCAAGGCCGGCAGCGGGCAGCGTGGCGCCCGGCGGAACACTCGATCGGATTGACCTGCGTCAACAGATAGTGCGTAAACCGCGAGTAGTTTCATCAACGGTCTCGCTTCCGGAGCGCCTCTCGACGGTCGGTTGCGAGTGGGCGCAGCGCCCGGCGTCGTGCGGGAAATGTTGCGCATTGGCTGGTGGAGGAATCCTCTCATGACCGCACTGACACATTGGAATCCGCTCAAGTCCGGAATCGGATTCAACCCGACGATCGGCTTCGACGACATGTTTCGTGGCCTCGCTACTCGACCACTGTGGCGGGAACTGGATGCCGCTCCGGACATGCGCATCGATGTCACCGAGGATGACAAGGCATTTCACGTGAAGGCCGAGGTGCCCGGTGTCGACAAGGACGCCATCGAAGTCTCGGCCGATGGCAATCAGGTAACGATCAGCGCCGAAGTCAAACGCGAAAGCAAGCCCGGGAACGAGGAGGGCCAGACGGAGCTCTGCAGCGAGCGTCACTACGGCAAGGTCTGTCGCTCCTTCACCCTGCCAGGCGACTTCGACAGCGCCAAGGTGGATGCTCACTACGAAGTCGGCGTGCTGGCGCTCAGCCTGCCGAAGAAGGCCGACGGCGGCACACGCAAGATCAAGGTCGGCTGACCGTGTTCGGGGTCGCCGCTTCATCTC
>JAPHUU010000422.1 GCA_026193555.1 Rhodanobacter sp. | reverse complement strand
TCCATGATGTCCATCGACGGTGACGCCCCGGTCCACTGCAGCACTGTCGGGGTGATGATCCCGGGCCTCCGCGTCGCCGTCGTAGGTGTGTACGTCCCGGTCATGACGCGGTGCAGCGCGCGGGCGGCCCGCTCGCCCTGGAGTCCGGCGTCGTAGTGCGGGTAGCGCTTGGTGACCAACGAGAAGTTCGCCCACCGCAAGAAGTCGGCGTCCTCGTTGCCGTGGAGGTCGAAGGTCGCCGCGATGGGGACGTCCGGGCCCACCACCTCGCGGAACCGACGCGCGATCTCCGCCTCCGGGCGGGGAACGTCGCGAACGCCCATGGCGCCGTGGAGGGCGAGGTACACGCCGTCCACGGGCATGGACGCCTTCAGCTCCTCGATCATGCCGTCGAGGAAGTGGTCGAAGGTCTCCCTGGTGCTCCACGCCCGCGACGACCCCCCGAACACCTCGTCCGGCGACGTGAGCCCCAGGAGCTGCATGTCGCCGTAGTCCTCGGCCTGCCGGACGAAGCCCCGGATGTAGCCGTCCGAGCGCAGCAGATCCTCTCCGGAAAGAGGTGGGCCGAGTCGGGTCCAATCCTCCACCGTGACGTCTCCGCCCGGACAGAACGTGCAGGTCTCGTGCTGGAACTTGACGACCGCGACGCGGAAGCGCGGCGCGTCCGGGGTGTCGGGCGAGCAAGCCGCCGCGAGGAGGAGAAGGAGCAGGGGGAACAGGGGCACGTGTCGCATGGAACGATCCTCCGGGTCCGGGTCGCGAAGTCTCGGACGACCAGGTGGGAGGGGTGCCCGGTCCATCCGCAAAGAGGCCACGCCGGAGGGAAGTCTGCAAGGCCTCGCCGGTCCCGCACGCGACGCTTGCGGTCGACCTGCTTTCGGTTTTTATTTGGTGTCCCGACCGCGACGCATGCATGGACGACGACGAGGAGGACGACGATGGACGGAAAGGCGCTGCTTCCCGAGTTCGATCAGGAGATGGCCAACACGCGCAAGACGCTCGAGCGGGTGCCGGACGAGAAGCTCGGCTTCAAGCCGCACGAGAAATCCTACAGCCTGCTGGAGTTGGCGGCCCACGTCGCGAACCTCCCGACGTGGACGGGCGTGACGCTCACGACCACGGAGCTCGACCTCGACCAGCCGTGGGACCGGCGGGAGCCGACGAGCCGGGACGAGGTCCTGGCCGACTTCGACGCGGCGGTCGCGGATGCGCGCTCCGTCCTGGAGCGGACTACCGCCAACGACATGAAGATCGACTGGACGCTGAAGACCGGGGGCCAGGTCTGGTTCACGCTTCCGCGAGCGGCGGTCTTCCGCTCTTTCGTGATGAGCCATATCATCCACCATCGCGCCCAGCTCGGCGTGTACCTGCGGCTGCTGGACGTGCCGGTGCCGGGGATGTACGGGCCTTCGGCCGACGAGCAGACCTGAGTCCAGGTCTCCCGGCGACGGGGCGCGCCTAGACGCGTAGCGCCTCGAGGAACGCCCGGCCGTAGCGCTCCAGCTTGGCGGGTCCCACGCCCGGCACGGCCATGAGCTCGGCCGGAGTGGCGGGCCGACGCGTCACCATCTCCTTCAGCACCTTGTCGCTGAAGACGATGTAGGCGGGCACACCCTGCCCGTCCGCCAGCTCCTTGCGCAACGCGCGCAGGCGCTGGAACGCCGCCTCGTCGCCGGCGTCGAGGGCCCCCTCGGGCTCCGACGCGGCGCGGGCGCGCGATGACGCCCGCACCGTGCCGCCACGGCCCCGTTCCACGATCGTCTCGGCGGCGAGGTCGTGGGCCGCCACGCCGGTGCAGACGTCGCAGGAGCCTCCGCACGGCGCCATGTCCTCGTCGAAATGCCGCAGGATGGCCTGGTGCCGGCAGCGCCCGGACTCCACGAGGTTGAACAGGTCCACCGTGGCCTGCCGCTTGGTGCGCCAGAGCTCGGGGTCCTCGATCTCGTCGAGGAAGCGCTCGTGCAGCTTCACGTCCGCCCACGAGTAGAAGAGCGTGCAGTCGCTCTCCAGCCCGTCGCGCCCCGCCCGCCCCATCTCCTGGTACCAGGACTCGACGTCCTTGGGCATGTCGCGGTGGATGACG
>JAPHUU010000330.1 GCA_026193555.1 Rhodanobacter sp. | reverse complement strand
TCAACGTGATTCCGTTGATCGACGTGCTGCTGACCCTGCTCATGTTCTTCGTGCTCACCAGCACCTTTGTGCAGCATTCGCGGCTGAAGGTGACCCTGCCCAAGGCCAGCGTGCAGGAACGCGATATGAATGCGCCCATGCTGACGATCATGATCGATCGCGACGGCCGCTTTTATGTCGGCAGCGATGAAGTGATGGGCGAGGGTATCGAGCCGCTGAAGCAGACCATCGCGCGCAATGCAGGCGACGACCGCGAGCGGCCGGTGACGATCCGCGCCGATGCGATGACGCCGAACCAGAACGTGGTGACCGCGATGGACGCGCTGGGCCAGCTCGGCTTCACCCGCTTGTCGATCGCCACCACGCCGAGCAAGCCGGGCGCCAGCCGGTGAGCGCAGGCAGCGCAGATACCCACAGCTGGCTCGTCTACAAGCGCCTGCTCGGCTACACCCGGCCGTTCTGGATCGTGGTACTGGTGACCCTGGTCGGCATGGCGGTGGAGGGCGGCGCACTGGCCGTCTTCACGCGGTTGCTGCAACCGATGATCGACCAGATGTTCGCCAACAAGAACGCCTACTACATCTTCTGGATGCCGATCTGGATCGTCGGCATCTTCGTGGTGCGCGCCTTCGGTACGTTCGCCAGCAGCTACGGCATCTCCTACATCGGCCGCAACGTGGTGCAGGCGATCCAGCAGGATGTGTTCGCGGCCTACCTGCGGCTGCCGGCCGCATTCTTCGGGGCCGAGCCGTCCGGTCAGCAGATCTCGCGCATCACTTACACCAGCGAGCAGGTCGCCTCGGCCGCCACCGATGCGGTGAAGGTCTCGGTGACCGAGGGTGTCACCGTGATCGGCATGCTGTACGTGATGCTCTCCACCAGTGCCTATCTGACCCTGGCGCTGCTGGTGATGATTCCGGCGATCATGGTGATTACCACCGTGGTGAGCCGGCGCTATCGGCAGATCAGCCGGCGCATCCAGGGCATGATGGGTTCGGTCACCGGCACGGTGGAAGAGTCGGTCGGCGCCCATCGCGAAGTGCGCATCTATGGTGGTCAGGCCTACGAGGCAGACCGCTTCGAAGCGATCACTCAGCGCACCCGTCGGCTCAACCTGAAGGTGGCCGCGACCACGGCGACCTCCAGTGCCACGGTGCAGACCGTGGCCGCCTTCGCACTGGCGCTGTTGGTGTATCTGGGCACCCGTCCGTCGGTGATCAGCCATATCTCGCCCGGCGTGTTCTTTACCGTGCTGTCCGCGATGGGTGGCATGTTGCCCTCGCTGAAGCGCTTGACCGGCGTGCAGTCGAACATCCAGCGCGGCCTGTCCGCAGCGGATGACCTGTTCGAGGTGATCGACCTGCCGCCGGAGGTCGACCGCGGCAGTCACGAGTTGCAGCGCACACGCGCTGACCTGCGCTTCGAAGGCGTCGGCCTGGTCTATCCGCGAGGTGACTTCGAGGCGCTGCGCGGGGTCGACCTGCATTGCGCGCCCGGTACCGTGACCGCGCTGGTCGGTCGCTCCGGTGGCGGCAAGAGCAGTCTGGTCAGTCTGCTGCCACGCTTTCACGAACCCACCACCGGCCGCATCGTGCTGGACGGCCGGGATTATCTGGACTACACGCTGGCCTCGTTGCGGCGGCAGATCGCCTGGGTCGGGCAAAACGTGGTGCTGTTCGACGACACCATCGCCAACAACATCGCCTACGGCGAACTGGCCGGTGCCAGCGAGGCGGATATCATCGCGGCTGCCGGAGCGGCCAATGCGATGGAGTTCATCGCTCGCATGCCGCAGGGCATCCATACCCAGATCGGCCAGAGCGGCAACTTGCTGTCCGGTGGCCAGCGCCAGCGGCTGGCGATTGCCCGTGCGATCCTGAAGAACGCGCCGATCCTGATCCTGGATGAGGCCACCAGTGCGCTGGATACCGAGTCCGAGCGGCTGATCCAGCAGGCCCTGCTACGGCTGATGCGCGACCGCACCACGCTGGTGATCGCGCATCGCCTGTCCACCATCGAGCACGCCGACCAGATCGCGGTGGTGGAGCAGGGATGCATCGTCGAGCGTGGCACGCATGCCGAGTTGATCGCGCTGGGCGGGCACTACGCCACCTTGCACCGGATGCAGTTCCACGACCAGCCGGTGGAGCCGACGGTCAGTCAAGCTGGCATTCCGGCCGTCTGAGGATTCTCCATGGCGCTGATCGACACGCTCGAATCAGCCTGGTACGGCAACGGCCGGGCACCCTGGTGGAGCCGGCCGCTGGCGGCACTGTACGGGGTGGTTGTGCGTGCCCGTGGCGTCTTGTATGGCCGCGGAGTGCGATCTCGCGTGCGGCTGCCGGTGCCGGTGATCGTGATCGGCAACCTCAGCGTGGGTGGCACCGGCAAGACGCCGTTGACGATTGCCCTTGCCGATGCCCTGCGCACGCGGGGTTTGCGCCCCGGCGTGGTCAGCCGCGGCTACGGTGGCACTCAGCGCGATCCGCTGTTGCTGGGCATTGCGCCAGATCCGGCGCGGGTGGGCGACGAACCGTGCCTGATCCACGCCAGCGGTGTGCCGGTGGCGGTGGGGCGCGATCGACCGGCCGCGGCGCGACTGCTGCTCGAAGCGGGCTGCGACGTGGTGATTGCCGACGACGGCCTGCAACATTATCGGCTGGCGCGTGATGTGGAGATCTGCGTAATCGATGGCGTACGCCGCTTCGGCAATGGGCGGCTGCTACCGGCCGGGCCGCTGCGTGAGCCGCTGAGTCGGCTGCAGCAGGTGGATTTCCGCGTGTGCAACGGTGGGCTCGCTGCGGACGGTGAATACCCGATGCAACTTCGCGGCGGCGAGGCCGTCGCCCTGTGCGACGGCCGGCGCCGACCGCTGGCGAACTTCAGCGGCCAGCGTGTTCACGCGGTCGCGGCGATCGGCAACCCCGAGCGTTTCTTTGCCGCCCTGCGGGGCACGGGGATCGAGGTGATCGAGCATGCCTTCGCCGACCACCACGCATTCACCGCGGCCGAGCTGGATTTTGGCGATCGACTGCCGCTGCTGATGACCGACAAGGATGCGGTCAAATGCCGGCAATTCGCGCAACCGCATTGGTGGCGCGTACCGGTGCAGGCGGACTTGCCCGAGGCGTTTTACGAGGCGCTGGGCAAGCGTCTGGCAGGCTTGCGTCGCGACAGGGATTCGCCTGCCACATAGAGCTTGCGCACCAGACTGCCGCCGATCCAGTAGCTCAGTTCGGCGGGGCGGCGCGCGTTCCACACCACCAGATCGGCGCGCTGGCCGACCGCCAGCGTGCCCCGGTCGGTGAAACCGAGCGCGCGTGCAGCGTTGACGGTGATGCCGCGCAACGCCTCATCCGGGGTCAGCCGGAACAACGTGCAGGCCATGCTGGCGGCCAGCCGCAGGGACAGCATCGGCGAAGTGCCCGGGTTGCAATCGGTGGCTACCGCCATCGGCACCCCGTGCTGGCGCAGCAGGTCGATCGGCGGCAACCGGGTTTCGCGCAGCGCGTGGAATGCGCCGGGCAGCAGCACGGCAATCGTGCCGGCGGCAGCCATCGCCTTGATCCCTGACTTGCCCAGATGCTCCAGATGATCGGCCGACAATCCGCCATATTCGGCGACCAGTGCCGCGCCATCCTGATTGGACAGCTGCTCGGCGTGCAGCTTCACCGGCAGTCCCAGCTGTTTCGCCCGTTCGAACAGGCAGAGGGTTTCCTCGCGTGTGAAACCGATGTTCTCGCAGAACGCGTCGACCGCGTCGATCAGGCCTTCGCTGGCCAGTTCCGGCAGCATCACGTCGCAGACCAGGGTGACGTAGTCCTCGCGTCGATCATGGTATTCCGGCGGCAGCGCATGCAGGCCGAGAAAGGTGGTGCGCACGGTGATGCCCAGTTCGCGCCCGAGGCGGCGCGCCACCTTCAGCATGCGTCGTTCGGTTTCCAGTTCCAGGCCATAGCCGGACTTGATCTCCAGCGTGGTCACGCCATCGCTGAGCAGGGCTTGCGCCCGCGGCATCGACTGCAGGTACAGCTGATCCTCGCTGGTATCGCGAGTGGCGCGGACCGTCGATACGATGCCGCCGCCAGCCTTCGCGATCTGCTCGTAGCTGGCACCGTTCAGACGCAGGTCGAACTCGTCCGCGCGGTCGCCGCCGAACACCAGATGCGTGTGGCAGTCGATCAGGCCCGGCGTGACCAGTGCGCCATCGACCGATTCGACGGCCTCAGCCAGCGCGTTCGGTGCGTCCGGCAACTCGTCCATGCGACCGACCCAGACGATCCGGCCGTGCTGCCAGGCGACGGCGCCCCGTTCAATCACGCCACAGGTGGTCGTGTCGGCGCAGGTCGCCAGCGTGGCATTGAGCAGCAATTTGTCCCAGCGTGGCATGTTCATGGCGCGAGGTGTCCCTTGTGATCCTTCAGTTCCTGGCGACTGTACCGTCGTCGTCCATTGGCGTGGCCGGATCGCCATAGGCGCTGGTGCTGCCCACATGGTGCAAGGCTTCGGCGTCCAGTTGTGCCTTTTCGGCATGCGCCTGTTGCTGCCGCTCGAAGTCCTGCACCATGCGCTCGGCAAAATCCTTGTACACCGGCGTGGGGCTGAACAGCGAGGCGGCCGCGCGGGCCAGCAGGCAGGCGGCCATGATCGGGATCACCATGTCCTGGTTGCCGGTCAGCTCCATCGCGATCACCGCCGAGGTCAGCGGTGCACCGGTGACGCCCGCCAGATACGCGCTCATGCCCAGCAGTACCACCGAGGCGGCGGGTACGCCCGGCAGGAAGTGGGCAATGTTGTGACCCAGGCCGGCACCGACTGCCAGCGCCGGCGAAAAGATGCCGCCGGGAATACCGGCCCAGTAGGAGAAGACATTGGCCAGCAGCTTGGCCACGCCGAACGTTTCCCCCGGTGTGACCGCCGCTTCCTGCACGAACGCACGGGCCTGCTCGTAGCCGGTACCGTAGATGGTGTTGTGCGAGAACAGTCCGACCAGCGCCAGGGCGAGGCCGCAGCCCACCGCGAACAGCACCGGCGCGTGCGAGCGCAGCCGGCCGATGTAGGCCAGCGGTCCACGCCGGCTGAGCAGGATCAGCCGGGCGAACAGACCGCCCAGCAGGCCGCAGACGATGCCGGTGGCCAGTACCGCCAGCCACGCATGGCCCAGAGGCAGGCTCGCCTGCACCTGGCCGAAATACGAGTAGTTGCCCATGACGCCCAGCGACACCACGCCGCCCACGATCACCGCCGTCAGCAGCAGGCCGCTGAAGCGGTGCTCGAAGGTGCCGGCCAGTTCCTCGATCGCAAACACCACACCGGCCAGCGGCGTGTTGAAGGCCGCGGCGATACCGCAGGCGCCACCGGCGAGGATGAAGCGTGAGATGGCCTTGGAGTCGCTGAAACCGAAACGGCGACCGAGCCAGTAGAACAGGCCGGCGCCGACGTGCACGGTCGGACCCTCGCGCCCGATCGACGCGCCCACGCCGAGTGCCAGCAGGGTCAGCACCATCTTGCCCGCGGCGATCGGCAGCGACAGCATGCGTTGCCGGAAACCCTCGTCCTCGATGTGCAGGGTGCCGATCACCTGCGGAATGCCGCTGCCGCGGGTGGCGCGCAGGCGCCCCTCGGTGGCCCAGGCGAGCAGGCCGAATACCAGCGGGGTCACGATCAGCGGGATCCACGCACCGTAGCTGAGCATGACCTGGAACAGGTGGTAGGACCAGTCGCTGGCCTTGGCAAACACGATCGCCGCCAGTGCCACCACCAACGCGCCGATCCACAGTGCAATCCGCCGTCGCCACTCGCGCGGCGCGAAGAACTCGTGTCCGAGCAGTGCCTGAAGACGAGGGTTGGAGGAGCGCGATGCCGCAGGAGGAGTGGGTTCGGTCATCGGACGATTATCGCAGACCTTGGCGCTTCACGTTCAGCGTGGGTGGGGAAGCCAGCGCGCTTCGTACAGGTCGAAGCGGCGATCTTTCAGGTTCTGCACCGCGCCGGCATTGCGTGCACGCGCCAGGCTCTCCAACCTCAGCTCGGCAAACAGCACGGTCTCGATGTTCGGTGTCGAGTCGGCGGCGATGCCGTCGCGGGCGAACGGAAAGTCGCTGGGAGTGAGAATGCAGCTCTGGCCGTACTGGATATCGAAGTTGTTGACCCCGGGCAGATTGCCGACGTTGCCGGACATCACCACGTAGCACTGGTTCTCGATCGCACGGGCCTGCGCGCAATAGCGCACGCGCAGGTAGCCTTCGCGCACGTCGGTGCAGAACGGCACGAACAGGATCAACGCACCCTGGTCGGTGAGGTGCCGCGCCACTTCCGGAAATTCGGCGTCGTAGCAGATCATCACCCCGATCGGGCCGCAGTCGGTCTGGATCGTGGCCGCACTTTCCCCACCGGTGATGTTCCATACGGTGCGCTCGCTCGGCGTGACGTGCAGCTTCTCGCGCTCGTGGATCGACCCGTCGCGCAGGCACACGTAGCAGACGTTGTGGATGTCGCCGTTGGACTGTTCAGTCGGGTGCGTGCCGGCAATGATGTTGATGTTGTAGCGGACGGCCAGGCGGCTGAACATCTCCTTCACCCGGGGCGTGTAATGGCTGAGCTTGCGGATCGACTCCACCGGCGACAGTTCGGTGTTCTCGATCGACAGCAGCTGCAGCGTTATCAGCTCGGGGAAGGTGACGAAATCCGCGCTGTAGTCGGCGGCGATGTCGGTGAAGTATTCGACCTGGGTGGCGAATTCCTCGAACGAGGTGATCCGCCGTTGCTGGTACTGCACCGAAGCGACCCGCACCGAATCGGGCAGCCGTTGCGGTGACGACGGCGAAGGCGTGTCCGGCTGGTCGTGCAGGCGCGGGTTGCGCCAGATCAGGTGTGCGGCATAGCCCAGCGACTCATGGTCCGATGCCACATAGGCACGCAGCAGGCCGATCAGTTCGAAATTGTTGTTGAGCTGGAAGCTCAGCGTCAGGTCGCGACGCTTGCCTTCGATCACTGCCTGCACATAGGCCTCGGCGCTGCCGTAACGCTGGATGTTCCTGGCCAGGCCGGGAATGCGACCGCCGAACACGATGCCGCGCAGCTTGAGGTCGGTGCACAGTCGCTTGCGTGCCTGATACAGCCGCTGGCCGATGCGCATGCCTCGGTAGTCCGGATGCACCACCACTTCCATGCCGTACAACCAGTCGCCATCCGGATTGTGGCGGGAGGCCATGCCGCCGCCGGTGATCTGGGTCCAGGTGTGCGGCGCCAGCGCGGTGGCCTCGTCGATGCGGAACGTGGCGCAGTAGCCGACCACCTTGCCCTCGTATTCGACCACGAACTGGCCTTCCGGGAAGTGGGTCTGCTGGGAGCGCAGCATCTCGGCAGAATGTCCCCATTCGGCGGAATAGACCCGTCCGGTGAGTTCGACCAGGGCCGGTACGTCGGCCGGTGTCGCCCGACGCACCTGGAGTCGCGGAGTCTGTTCGCTGTTTTTCTTGGCCATGCGACGATTATGCCCGCTCATGTACGCGGCACAGGTGAAGACGAGCCGGCCCGGCCGGCTACACTGCCAGCCTCGGGCAACGGAGCAGGCGCATGGGTAATTCCACAGTCAATCTTCGCTTCAAGGTCGACCAGCTGTGGCAAGCCGGTGGCTGGCTGGCCGGGGTCACGCTGGGCGTGGGTGCGGATGGGCGGCTGCAGCAGACGGAGGATGGCGACCGGCTCGGTCGCTGGGTGCTGCCCGGCATGCCGAACCTGCACTCGCATGCGTTCCAGCGCGCGATGGCCGGACTGGCCGAGCGCCGCGGGAATACCGACGACAACTTCTGGAGCTGGCGCGAGACGATGTATGCGTTCGCCGCCGCGATCGGTCCGGATGAACTCAAGGCGATCGCCGCGCAGCTCTACGTCGAGATGCTCAAGGCCGGCTACACCCAGGTCTGCGAATTCCATTACTTGCACCATCAGCCGGATGGCACGCCCTACGCCCAGCCGGAGGCGATGTCGCTGGCCCTGATCGAGGCGGCCCGCGAAGCCGGTATCGCGCTCACCCTGCTGCCGGTGCTGTATATCAGCGGTGGCTTCGATGGTCGTGCGCTGATCCCGCGGCAGCGCCGCTTCGGTCATCAGGTGGAAGGTTATCTGCGGCTGCTTGAAACGCTGCGTGCGCACGAGAGCAATGACCTGAACCTGGGCATCGCGCTGCATTCGCTGCGAGCGGTGCCGGAGCAGGCGATGCGCGAGGTGCTCGCCAGCGAGATGGCAAGAACCTGCCCGATCCATATCCACATTGCCGAGCAGATCGGCGAAGTGCAGGACTGCCTCGCCACGCGGGGTGCACGGCCGGTGGAGTGGCTGTTCGATCACGCCGAGGTCGATGCCCGCTGGTGCCTGGTGCATGCCACCCATCTCACCGCGGCCGAACTGGCCAGCCTGGCCCGCAGCGGTGCGGTGGCTGGCCTGTGCCCGACCACCGAGGCCAACCTCGGCGATGGCCTTTACCCGCTGGCGGACTATCTCGACGCTCACGGCACGCTCGGCATCGGCAGCGATTCGCACATCTCGGTCTCGCCGGTGGAAGAGCTGCGCTGGCTGGAATACGGCCAGCGGCTGGCCACCCGTCGTCGCAACATCGCCGCCCGCGAAACAGCGTCCAGCGTGGGTGAGACGCTGTGGCGCGCGGCGCTGCGCGGCGGCGCGCAGGCCAGCGGTTTGCCCGTGGGCGAACTGCGCGTCGGCGCCCGCGCCGACCTGATCGTGCTGGACGAAAACGCACCGCTGCTGGCCGCCCGCGATACCCGTTCGGTGCTGGACAGCTTCCTGTTCGCCGGCAACACGCCGCTGGTCCGCGATGTGATGTGCGGCGGGCGCTGGGTGGTGCGCGATTTCCGGCATCACGACGAGGCACGCATCGCCGAGCGCTACCGACGCGTGGTGGAGCGATTGGCTTCCGGCATCTGAGCGGGTGGTGAAGGTTCGATGGCCTGCCTGGCCGTGGCGATGCATCGCCAGCGCACGGGCACGCCGTCGAGGCATCGGGCGGGAATCCACGCGAAGTTGCCTGAAGTCATGAAACAAGGCGCAGCGGACGGCTAGGCTGGTTTCCGTCACCGCTTCCGGGCGGTCCTGCCGTGGAGCGCCTGCATGAGCACGGTTTCGCCTCCGCCCGTTGCCGAACCGGTGTTTCATGCCCGGGGGCTGACCAAGACCTATCGCATGGGTGAGGTCGAGGTGCAGGCGCTGCGGGGAGTGGATCTGGATCTGTTCCGCAGCGAGTTCGTGGTGCTGCTGGGGCCCTCGGGCAGCGGCAAGTCGACGCTGATGAACATCCTCGGCGGACTCGACGTGCCGACCGCCGGCGAGGTCTGGTACGAGGGCCATCACCTCACCGGTGCCGACCAGCGCGAGTTGACCCTGTTCCGTCGCGAACATGTCGGTTTCGTGTTCCAGTTCTATAACCTCATTCCCAGCCTCACCGCGCGCGAGAACGTGGCGATCGTCACCGAGATCGCCGAAGACCCGATGACGCCGGAGGAAGCGCTGGCGCGGGTCGATCTTGCTGATCGCATGGATCATTTTCCGGCGCAGCTGTCCGGCGGCCAGCAGCAGCGGGTGGCGATTGCCCGTGCCATCGCCAAGCGGCCGGCGGTGCTGCTCTGCGACGAGCCCACCGGCGCGCTCGATTCGGCTACCGGCGTGCGCGTGCTGGAGGCGCTGGAGCGGGTCAATACGGAACTGGGCACCACCACCGTGGTGATCACCCACAACGCCGATATCGCCCGCATGGCGCATCGCGTGCTGTACCTGGGCGACGGCCGCATCGTGCGCGAGGAACGCCCCACGCAGCGCACCCCGGCACGGGAGCTGAGCTGGTGAGCGCGTTGACCCGCAAGGGCTGGCGCGATCTGTGGCATCTGCGCGGGCAGGCGCTGGCGATCGCGCTGGTGATCGCCGGTGGTGTCGCCACGCTGGTGATGTCGCAATCCACCTACGAGTCGCTCACCGCGACCCGCGAACTGTTCTACCGCGACGGCGCGCTGGCCGACCTGTGGGCACCGCTCAAGCGCGCACCCGATACGCTGGTGCCGCAGTTGCAGGCGGTGCCGGGCGTGCAGACCGCGCAGACGCGGCTGCTGGCGATGGCCACGCTGGGCGTGCCGGCTTTCAACGAGCCGGTGCGTGCCGAGGTGGTGTCGTTGCCGATCCGCGGTGGCCAGCCGCTGCTCAACCGGGTGCAGCTGCGCAGCGGACGCCTGCCCGATCCGGACGTCGACAACGAGGTGGTGGTGGGCGAGGCGTTCGCGGAGGCGCACGCACTTCGTGCCGGCGACACGTTGCGGCTGACATTGCGCGGACGCCAGCGCTGGATTCGCGTGGTCGGTGTCGGCACCTCGCCCGAATACGTCTACCAGAGTCCGCCCGGCGCGGTGTTTCCCGACTTCCAGCGTTATGCCGTGCTGTGGATGAACCGCCACGCGATGGAAAAGGCGCTTAACATGGACGGTGCGTTCAACAACGTGGTGCTGCGCCTGCTGCCGGGCACCCGTCCATCCGCGGTGATCGTCGACCTCGACCGCTTGCTGGCGCGCTATGGCGGGGTTGGCGCCTACGGTCGCCACGAGCAGACCTCGGCGCGCTACCTGGAGGAGGAAATGCGCCAGCTGCGCACCATGGCGCGGTTGTTCCCGGCAATCTTCCTGGGCGTGGCTGCCTTCCTGCTGCACGTGGTGTTGATGCGGCTGCTGGGCACGCAGCGCGACCAGATCGGCGTGCTGAAGGCGTTCGGCTACCGCGACCGCGCGTTGGCCGGCCACTACCTGGGCATGGCCGCGGTGATTGCGCTGACCGGTGCGCTGCTGGGCGTCGCCCTGGGCGCCGTGCAGGGGCACTGGCTGGCGCATGTCTACCAGGGCATCTATCGCTTTCCCTTCCTCGCCTACCACCTCAGTACCCGGGCGATGACCACCGGCGTGGCGGTGAGCCTGGCCGCGGCGGCGGCCGGTGCGCTGATGGCACTGCGCGCTGCCGTGCGATTGCCGCCGGCCGAGGCGATGCGGGCACCCGCACCGCCGCGCTTCGGGCCCACCTTGATCGAACGGCTGGGTCTGCAGCGCTGGCTTTCGCAGCCGGCACGGATGGCTCTGCGCGATCTCGAGCGTCGACCCGGACGCGCCTTGTTTACCGTGCTCGGACTGTCGATGGCTTGCGCGGTGATGATGGTGGGCCGCTTCCAGGGCGATGCGATCGAGCACATGGTCGACACCCAGCTGAGCATCGCCCAGCGCCACGATCTGGCGGTGACGTTCATTGAGCCGGCGCCGCGCCAGGCGCTGTTCGAGCTGGCCGCGCTGCCCGGGGTGCGCGACGCCGAGCCGCTGCGGATGGCGCCGGTGCGCCTGATCCATGGCCATCGCAGCTACCGCACCATGATCGAGGGTCTGCCGCCCGGGGCACGCCTGCGGCGGCCGCTGGACACCCAGTTGCGACCGGTGATGCCACGGACCGATGGGGTGCTGCTGACCGACTACCTGCAAGGCATGCTGGCGCTGCAGCCCGGTGACGAGATCCAGGTGCAGGCGCTGGATGGACACCGACGCCTGCGCAGCGTGCGCGTGGCCGGCTTCGTGCACGAGTACATCGGTGCCCAGGGCTACATGGATCTGGATGCGCTGAACCGGCTGCTGGGCGATGGCGACGTGGTCTCCGGCGTACTGCTGGGCGTCACTCCCGGCGCGGAACCCGATGTCTACGCGCGACTGGACCGGCGCCCGTGGGTGGCTGGCATCAGCTCGCGGCTGGCCTCGGTGCGCAGCTTCTACGACACCATGGGCGAGAGCCTGCTGGTGTTCACCTGGGTCGCCGCGCTGCTCGGCGGAGTGATCAATTTCGGGCTGGTCTACAACGCCGCGCGGATCAGCCTGTCCGAGCGCGGGCGCGAGCTGGCCAGCCTGCGCGTGCTGGGCATGACCGAGGGCGAGGTCAGCGCGTTGCTGCTGGGGCAACTGGGGCTGCTGGTGGCGGCGTCGCTGCCGCTCGGCTTCACCGCCGGCTGGTGGCTGTGCTGGGTGATGGCGCAGGGCTTCCAGTCCGAGCTGTTCCGCGTGCCGGTGTGGCTGACCACCGCCACCTATGCCTTTGCCGGCATGATGGTGCTGGGTGCCAGCGTCGTCTCCGCCCTGCTGGTACGCCGGCGAATCGCCCGGCTGGATCTGATCGCGGTACTGAAGACCCGCGAGTGAGGACTGGAATCGTGAGCATGAAACGCCGCAACCTGATCGTGTCCATCGTCGTCGTCGCCGTGGTGCTGGCGGTGGCGATGTGGGCATTGCAGTCGGCACCGCGGCCGGTGGATGTGGCGAGTGTTCGCCGCGGTCCGCTGGTGCAGCACTTCGAGGAGGAGGGCCGCACGGAACTGCCGCGGCGCTGGCTGCTGTCGGCACCGATCACCGGCACCCTGCAGCGGATCAACCTGCTGCAGGGCGATGCGGTCAAGGCCGGGCAGGTGCTGGCGGTGATCGAGCCGGCGCGGGCGGCGCTGCTGGATCCGGCCAACCGGGGCCGCCTGCTGGCCGAGGAGCAGGCGGCAAAGGCATCGATGCAGGCGGCGCGGCAGCGTCAGGCCGCGGCACAGGCGGATGCCGACCTGGCGACGCGTGACGTGCGCCGGATGCGCGTGCTTGGCGCGTCCGGTGCCGTGAGCGTGGCGGCGCTGGATGAGGCCGAGGCGGCAGTGGCCGCGCATGGATCGGGGCGGATTGCCGGGGCATTGGGGCCTTTGGGCGCGTCCTACCGGCCCGACATCTGCCCGGAGCCGGAGGTGGCGGCGAAAATGTACGCCGAGAACGTCGCGCATATGAAAGACCGGGTGGATTTCTTCCTGATCGAAACCGCGGCCTCGGTTGCACAGGCCGAGGGGGCGTTGCGTGCGGTCAAAGGCTGCGGCAAGCCCTATTGGTTGTCCGTCACGGTGATGGATGATGACGGCACGCGCCTGCGGTCGGGCGAGGGGGTGGGCGACCTGGCGCAGATCGTGGCGGACTATGCGCCCGAGGCGGTTCTGGTGAATTGCTCACGTCCCGAGGCGATAGCGGCGGCGCTGGAGATCGTGAAAGGGTTCGGGCGCCCGTTCGGTGCCTATGCC
>JAPHUU010000399.1 GCA_026193555.1 Rhodanobacter sp. | reverse complement strand
GGCAACCGCGGCGACCTGTCGCCGGGCAGCGTGCAGTGGATGACGGCCGGCCGCGGCATCCTG
The DNA here is from genome assembly GCA_026193555.1 of Rhodanobacter sp. Classification (GTDB taxonomy): domain Bacteria; phylum Pseudomonadota; class Gammaproteobacteria; order Xanthomonadales; family Rhodanobacteraceae; genus Rhodanobacter. The sequence goes on along the minus strand of JAPHUU010000399.1, from coordinate 2,638 downwards.
CATTCGGAGATGCCGCAGCAGGAAGACGGCCTGATGTGGGGCTTCCAGCTGTGGGTGAACCTGCCGGCGAAGGACAAGATGGCCGCGCCGCGCTATCAGGACATCGCCCCCGAGCGCATTCCCGTGGTGCACCCGGCCGACGGCGTCGAGGTGAAGGTGATCGCCGGCCAGCTCGCCGGCGTCACCGGCCCGGTGGCGGGCATTGTCACCGCACCGGTCTACCTGGACATCAGCCTGCAGCCGGGCGCCACCCTGACCCTGGATCTGCCGAGCGGACACCACGGCTTTGCCTACGTGTTCGAGGGCGAGTCGGCGCTGGTCGGTGGTGAATCACTGCAGCGCAGCGAGCTGGGCGTGCTGTCCGATGGCGACCGGCTGCAGCTTGCTGCCGGCGACACGCCATCACGCCTGCTCGTCGTCGCAGGCCAGCCGCTGAAGGAGAGCGTGGCGCGCTACGGCCCGTTCGTGATGAACACCCAGGCCGAGATCCACCAAGCGATCGCCGACTTTCGCGCCGGCAAGTTCTGAAGTCCGGCCAGTCACTGATCGCGGCTGTCCGACGCTGCGCTACAGCTTGTACGACGACAGCAGGATGCTGGTCTCGGTGGTTGCGATACCGTCGGTCAGCCGGATCGCATTGAGCACCTTGTCGAACGCTTCGAGCGTATCGGCACGCAATTCGGCGATCAGATCCCAGCGCCCGTTGGTGCTGTGCAGGGTGATCACGTTCGGATGACCTGACAACACGCGACGAATTTCGGCGGTGCGGTTGCCTTCGACCGCGATGCTCATGATGGCGCGGATGCGGTGGCCTTCAGCGTTCGGTCTGAGCTTGACGGTGTAGCCGACGATGGTGCCGCTTTTCTCGAGCCGGGCGATCCGGTTTTGCACGGTGGCGCGGGCCACGCGCAGTTTCTTCGCCAGCGCCACCACCGGTAGCCGGGCATCATCGCGCAGCAAGCCGATCAGCTGGCGATCCGTGTCGTCGAGGGAGGGAATAGTCATATCTGCTACAGGCCATGGCCACAATGCACGGTTCATCATACCAATTGATCATGTTATTCCGTTCTTTTCGGCAGAAGTTGCAGTGAGAATAGCCAGACGGGCCGCCATCGCGCCGCCTGCCCCAGTTCGCCGTTCGATCTGCTTCCGAGGAGTTCCGCCATGACCCGATTTGTCGATGTGCCGACCATGTCCCGCCTGGTGCAGGAGCTTGGCGCACCGCGCTTCATCGGCGAGCTGGCCGATGCGATCCGGGCGGATTTCGTGCGCTGGGAGGATTTCGAGAAATCGGCACGCCTGGCCAGCCATTCGCCGGTCGGCGTGATCGAGCTGATGCCGGTGTCGGATGCGAAGACGTATGCCTTCAAGTACGTCAACGGTCATCCCGGCAACACCGCCAGGGGCATGTACACGGTGATGGCGTTCGGCGTGCTGGCGGATGTCGATACCGGTTATCCGGTGTTGCTGTCGGAACTGACCCTGGCCACCGCACTGCGCACCTGCGCCACCTCGCTGATGGCATCGCGCGCACTGGCACGACCGGATTCGCGGCGTATGGCGCTGATCGGCAATGGCGCGCAGAGCGAATTCCAGGCGCTGGCCTTCCACAGCCATCTGGGCATTGAGGAAGTCGTCGTCTATGACATCGATCCGCGCGCCACCGACAAGCTGGTGCGGAACCTGTCGGTGTATCCGGACTTGAAGGTGATCCGCGCCGGCTCGGTCGCCGAGGCGGTGCGCGGCGCCGACATCGTCACCACGGTGACCGCCGACAAGGCCTATGCCACCATCATCACGCCGGAGATGGTGGAGCCGGGCATGCACATCAACGGCATCGGCGGCGACTGTCCGGGCAAGACCGAATTGCATGCGGACGTGTTGCGCGGCGCCCGCGTGTTCGTCGAGTACGAGCCGCAGACTCGCGTCGAAGGCGATATCCAGCAGTTGCCGGCGGATTTCCCGGTGGTCGACCTGTGGCGCGTGCTGGCCGGCAGCGTGGCCGGCCGCGAGAGTCCCGAGCAGGTCACCGTATTCGATTCGGTCGGCTTCGCGCTCGAGGACTATTCGGCCCTGCGCTACGTGCTGGCGCAGGCCGAGCAGCATCAGTTGGGCGAACACATCGAGCTGGTGCCGTCCACCGACGATCCCAAGGATCTGTTCCGGCTCACCCGCAAGGGCAGTTCGCGCGCCGTGCTGCGCAAGGTCGGCTGAGCCATGACCGGCATGCAGGCAGCGGCCGCCGTGGTGATGGTGCGGCCGCATCGCTTCACCCCGAATCCGGAAACCGCGGCGGACAACAGCTTCCAGCGTGCCGTCGCCGCCGAGGCGGCGCAGGCGATCGCCGCCGCCGCGCATGACGAGGTCAGCGCCGTCGCGGCAAGGCTCGAAGCGGAAGGCGTGCGGGTTCACCTGTTCGACGACGACGGCGGCCGCGACACGCCCGACTCGGTGTTCCCCAACAACTGGTTCTCGACTCATCCGGGGGGGCAGGTGGCGCTGTACCCGATGTATTCGCCGAACCGGCGGCGCGAGCGGCGCAACGACGTGATCGAGATGCTGAAGACGCACTATCGCGTGCAGCAGGTGGTCGACTACAGCGGCCTGGAGCAGGACCAGCTGTTCCTCGAAGGCACCG
>JAPHUU010000072.1 GCA_026193555.1 Rhodanobacter sp. | reverse complement strand
GCAAGCCGCGCCTGCCAGCCTTGATCCACCCAGCTATCGCTGGTCCGCAACGCGCGCTGCAGCCCCGCGCCGGTACGCACCGGCCCGGCCGACTGCCACAAGAGCTTGTGCAAGGCAGGCAGCAATTCCGGCGACAGGGATTTCCCCCGTTCGGCCCAATGGAAACCCCCGCCCGCCGCCGGTGAATGCATGCCCGCCAGCATCGCGCCAAGGCGGCGACCACAACTCACGCCTTCCAGCAGCGAATTGCTGGCCAGACGATTGGCACCGTGCACACCGCTGCAGGCGACTTCGCCGACCGCATGCAGGCCGGGAATGCCGGTGCGGCCATCGGCGTCCACTGCCAGCCCGCCCATATGGAAATGCGCCGCCGGAGTGACCGGGATCAGCTGTTGCCGCGGATCGATGCCGTGCGCGAGACAGGACGCCAGCACGGTGGGAAAGCTCTGCACCCAGTCGATGTCCAACTCACGGGCATCCAGCCACACCGGGGCATGATCGCGACCCGACTGCCATACCCTGCGCGCCACCACGTCGCGTGGCGCCAGATCACCGAGCGGGTGCACGCCGGCCATCAAGGCTCGCACGGCCGCATCGAGCAGACGCGCACCGGCACCCCGCAAGGCTTCGGTAATCAGCGGCAGGCAATGGGCACCGGCGATATCCAGTGCGGTGGGATGAAACTGCACGAACTCCAAGTCACGCGGTGATGCGCCAGCGGCCATCCCCAGCGCCAGACCATTGCCATCCGCGCCTGCCGGATTGCTGGTGCGGGCAAACAGGGCGCCGAGGCCGCCGGTCGCCAACACCACGGCGGCGGCGGGCATCTCCCGCCGCTGACCGCTGGCTTCGCGCACCCGCACGCCGCAGACGGCGTCGCCGCGCTGCAACAGTGCGTCGACCTCGACGCCGCCGAGCCACTGGATATGCGCGGCCTGTTGTGCACGCTGGCGCAAGGCGCGAACCAGCGCCGCGCCGCTGGCATCACCGCCGGCATGCACGATGCGCGCCGCATGGTGACCGCCCTCGCGGCCGAGTTGAAGCTGTCCGTGTGCATCGCGGTCAAAGGCGACGCCCTGTTCCCGCAGCCAGTCGATCGTCGCCGGCGCCTGCGCACAAAGCCATTGCACCATTGCCACGTCGTTGTGCCGCGCACCGGCGATCAGCGTGTCGCTGGCATGCTCGGCCGGGCTGTCGGCGGAGCCGAGGGCGGCGGCGATGCCACCCTGCGCCAAGGCGCTGGCGCTGCCGCTGCCGTCCTGGGTCAGGCACAACAGGCGCACCGGTGTCGGTGCCAGCGCCAGCGCGGTGGCCAGTCCGGCGACGCCGCTGCCCACCACGACCACCGGCAGTTTCGCGCGCCTCACACCGTTTCGCGCCGACCCACGGCGAGCATGCGCTGCAGGGCAGCGCGGGCCCTTGTGGCGACCTCCTCCGGCACCTCGACCGCCGGCTGCAGGTCGCGCAGGCAGGCGTGGATTTTCGGCAGGGTGATCCGCTGCATGTGCGGACACAGATTGCACGGCTTGATGAATTCGGTATCCGGAAACTGCGCCCGCAGGTTGTCAGCCATCGAGCATTCGGTGATCAGCGCGACGCGCGCCGGTCGTTCGCGTTCCAGCCACTTGCCCATCGCAGTGGTGGAACCGACGAAATCGACTTCGGCGAGCACCTCGGGCGGGCATTCGGGATGGGCCACCAGCTTGGCGTTGAATTGCTCGCGCGCATGCCGCGCCTGCTGCGCGGTGAACTTCTCATGCACTTCGCAGCGACCGTTCCACAGCACCAGCTCGACCTTGGTCTGGCTGGCCACATGGTTTCCGAGGAAGCGATCGGGCAGGAAGATGACCTGCTCCGTTCCCATCGCCTCGACCACCTCGACCGCGTTGGCCGAGGTGCAGCAGGCGTCGGATTCGGCCTTCACCTCGGCCGTGGTGTTGACGTAGCTGACCACCGGCACACCCGGATGCTGCGCGCGCAAAGCGCGCACGTCGGCAGCGGTGATCGACTCTGCCAGCGAGCAGCCGGCCTCGGCATCGGGGATCAGCACGGTCTTGCCCGGCGCCAGGATCTTCGCGCTCTCGGCCATGAAGTGGACCCCGCACAGCACGATCACGCTGGCGTCGCATTCGGCTGCCGCCTGCGCCAGGCCCAGCGAGTCACCGGTGACATCGGCGACGCCGTGGAAGATTTCCGGCGACTGGTAGCTGTGCGCCATGATCACCGCGCCGCGCTGCTTCTTCAGCTTGTTGATGGCGTCGATCCACGGCAGGTGCAGTGGTATCTCCAGG
>JAPHUU010000105.1 GCA_026193555.1 Rhodanobacter sp. | reverse complement strand
GTCGTCGCCGCCACTCAAGGCAAGACGCAGTGCCGTGGCCTCATCATGCAGGGCCAGCAAGGCCGACGAACGCGGCAGCAGGGCCGCCTCGATTTCCGCCGCCACCCCGCTGGCGGTGCAGATGTGGCCGAGGTCGGCGAGCAGGCCGTCGGAGATGTCGATGCAGGCGCTGGCCTGCCCCCGCAGCGCGGCACCGGCGGCCAGTCGCGGCGTGGGGCGATTGAGCCGGGCCCGCAGGAAATCCCGCAGGCTGGCGTGATCGCCGGGCTCGCGCGGCGGATGCTGGATCGCCTGCAGGCCGGCTCCCGCATCACCGAGCGTGCCGGTGACCAGCAACACGTCACCCACCTGCGCGCCGCTGCGGGTGAGCGCGCTGCCCGGCGGCACGAAACCGTGCACGACGACACTGACGCACAGCGGCCCGCGTGTGGTGTCGCCGCCGACCAGAGCCAACCGATGCGGCTGCGCCAGCTGGGCGAAGCCGTCGGCAAAACCCTCGACGAACGCCGGATCGGCCGCGGGCAAGGTCAACGCCAGCAGTGCCCACGCCGGGCTGGCGCCCATCGCGGCGAGGTCGGACAGGTTCACCGCCAGAGCCTTCCAGCCGATGTCGGCGGCGGCGGTGCCGCGCGGAAAATGCACGCCATCGACCAGGGTGTCGATCGCCACCACCAGCTCCTGCCCCGCCGGCACGGCCAGCACGGCGGCATCGTCGCCGATACCCAGACGCACATCGTCACGCGACTGCGCGGTGCGCTGGCGGATCAGTTCGATCAGGTCGAATTCCATCGGGCGGCCGAAGCGGATTCAGCGGTTGAATACGAGGGTGGGGCTGTCGTGGTAGCTGGATTCGCACCACAGGCGGAACCCGGCCTTCTCGGCCACCCGGATCGAGGCCCGGTTGTCCGGTGCGATGATGCACACCACGCGCCGTTCGGGAAACTGCGCGTCGGCCCAGCCACAGGCTGCCGCCACCGCCTCGCTGGCGTAGCCCTTGCCATGCGCCTGCGGCGCCAGCACCCAGCCACATTCCAGCATGCCCAGCAGCGACGGCTGCAGGTCGCGCCGCAGATCGGCGTGACCGACATCGCCGATGTAGCGGCCGCTGTCCTTTTCCTCGACGGCCCAGTAGCCGTAGCCAACAAGGCTCCACATGCCGCGGTACTGCAGCAGGCGCTTCCAGACTTCCTCGCTGGTGAACGGCCGACCGCCGATATGCCGAACCACCTCGGGATCGGACCAGATCGCCAGGCAGGCGGCATGGTCGTCGGCACGGTGGGCGCGCAGGCGCAGCCGCTCGGTCTCGATCACCGGCACCGGTGCGTCGGACGGAACGGCTGCGCCGGGCATCAGCCGCGTTTCTCGACCGCGCGCAACTCGGCGGCGAGTTTGTCCAGCACACCGTTGACGTAGCTGTGACCGTGATCGGCGCCGAAGCGCTTGGTGACCTCGATCGCCTCGTTGATCACCACCCGGTACGGCACGTCGGGGCGGAACTTCAGCTCGTACGCGGCCAGCCGCAACACGGCGCGCTCGATCGGATCGATCTGCGCCACCTCGCGGTCGATGTGCGGACGCAGGCATTCGTCGAGCGCGTCGACGTGCTTCTCCACGCCGTGCAGCAGATCCTCGAAATATTCGAGATCGGCCACTTCCATGTCCTGCTCGTGGCGGAACTGCTCGATCACCGCGTTCATGTGGCTGCCGCTGAGCTGCCACGCGTACAGCGCCTGCAGCGCACGGCGGCGGGCGCGCGAACGCGCCTGCATGTCGAGACCCTGCGGATGCACGGCCATCAGAGCTTCCCGTACAGGTTGACCATCTCGATCGCGGCCATCGCTGCATCCGCGCCCTTGTTGCCGGCCTTGGTGCCGGAACGCTCGATCGCCTGCTCGATGCTGTCGGTGGTCAGCACGCCGAACGCCACCGGCACGCCGGAGCTGCAGGCGGCCTGGGCCAGGCCCTTGGCGCATTCGCCGGCAACGTAGTCGAAGTGTGGGGTGCTGCCGCGGATCACCGCGCCCAGCGCGATCACCGCGGCGTACCTGCCGGAGTGGGCCAGCTTGTGTGCAACCAGCGCGATTTCCCAGGCACCGGGCACGCGGACCAGCTCGATCGCATCGTCCTTGACCCCGTGGCGCACCAGCACGTCACGCGCGCCAGCCACCAGCGGCTCGACGACGAAGCCGTTGAAGCGGCCGGCGACGATGGCAAAACGGCCCTTGGGCGTGGCGAAATCGCCTTCGATGGTCTTCATGGATCGGTTTCCTGTGGGCGAGCCCCTGCGGGCCGGGTATTTTACGGGTTTTCGGCGCCGCTGACCGGCAGCGGCCCCTTGAGGTGCGGATAACCGCTCACTTCCAGCCGCGCCGTGTGGCCGTCGACGCGCAGTCGCGCCGGGGCACCGAACGGCAGGGTCAGCTGCTCGGCGGCATGGCCGTGCGGCAGTCCATCGACCACCGGGATGCCGGCCACGGCGCGAATCTGCGCGAATGCGGCGGCCAGATCGTAGCCGTTGTCACGGGCGCCGGGCTGACACTGGCTGAAGCTGCCCAGCACCAGCGCCTGCTGCCGACCCAGTACGCCGGACAAATGCAGCTGGTACAGCATCCGCTCGATCCGGAACGGCGCCTCGCCAACGTCCTCGACGAACAGGATGCCGCCCTCGATGCGCGGGAAATACGGCGTGCCGAGCAGACTGCACAGCACGGCGAGATTGCCGCCCCACAGCGGGCCGTGCACGTCGAGGCCGGCCTCGGTCGTGCTCGACCACGCCATGCTGGCCATCGGCGAAGTCAGCGTGATCCAGAACTGTTGCCAGCTGAACTCGCTGCGCGGCTCGGCGCCGAGATCCGCCAGCAGTGGCCCACTGAAGGAGCACAGGCCGGCCTGCGCATACAGCGCCAGCTGCAACGCGGTGAAGTCGCTGTGGCCGACCAGCGCGATGGGCTGATTGCGCAGTCGCTCACCCAGGGCTTCGTAATGCAGATGCGGCAGCAGGCGTCCCGCGCCGTAACCACCGCGGGAGGCCAGCACGATATCGGGCAGCGTCTGCATCGTCGCCAGCGCGTCGATGTCGGCCGTGCGCTCGATATCGCTGCCGGCAAAACGCCGTTCGGTGCGTGCAAGCACCTCGACCCCATCCACCGTGCAACCGGCCTCGCGCAAGCGCGCCACGCCGCGGGTCATGGCGGCGGGATCGTGCGCGTGACCGGAGGGGGAAATCAATTGGATACGGATTTCGGACATGGGTACGGCTCGCGATTGAAGATCGAATTGTCAGGCGCTGGCGTGGACATGACATGGCATACAAATGGCTCGCGGCAGGCCGCTTCGCTGTAGGAGCGCACCCTGTGCGCGATGCTCTTGGCCAGATGACGAAAGGCAATCGCGCACAGGGTGCGCTCCTACAAGGTAGCAAGCTTGTCGCTCACACATACTCGACCACCTCCAGCCCGAAACCGGCCAGCCCGACCAGTTTGCGCGGGGTACCGATCACCCGCAGCTGGTGCACCCCCAGATCGGCCAGCATCTGCGCGCCGAGGCCGAGCTGGCGCCACTCCTGCTGCTGCACTTCCTCCGGCGCCTGGGTGCTGGGCTGGCGGCTGAGCCTGGCCAGCAAGGCCTCGGGCGTGTCCTCACCGGACACCACCAGCAGCACGCCGCGATCCTCGTCGGCGATGCGCCGCAAGGCGGCGGTGACGGTGAGGCCGAGGTCATCGCGCTTCAGGTGCAGCACGTCGGACAGCGTGTTGCGCACGTGCACGCGCGACAGCACCGGCGCGCCATCGTCCACTGCGCCGCGCACCAGCGCGAAGTGCAGGCCGTGGCGGATCACGTCGCGGTAGGCGACCAGCCGGAACGGGCCGAATTCGGTGTCCACCTGCTCCTCGTGCACGCGCTGCACGGTCTTCTCCGTTTCCAGCCGGTAGCGGATCAGGTCGGCGATCGAGCCGATCTTCAGGCCGTGCCTGGCCGCGAAGATTTCCAGCTCGGGCCGGCGCGCCATCGAGCCGTCCTCGTGCAGCACCTCGATCAGCACGGCGGCCGGCTCCAATCCGGCCAGCGCGGCCAGGTCGCAGCCGGCCTCGGTGTGCCCGGCGCGGGTGAGCACGCCACCGGGCTGCGCGGTCAGCGGAAAGATGTGCCCCGGCTGCGACAGGTCCTGCGGCTTCGCATCGCCCTTCACCGCCACCTGGATGGTGCGCGCGCGATCGTGCGCCGAGATGCCGGTGGTGACGCCTTCGGCGGCCTCGATCGAGACGGTGAAGTTGGTGTGGTAGGCCGAGGTATTGTCGCTGACCATCGGCTTCAGTCCGAGCTGCTGCGTGCGCTCCTCGGTCAGCGTGACGCAGACCAGACCGCGCGCCTCGCGCACCATGAAGTTGATGTCCTCCGG
>JAPHUU010000098.1 GCA_026193555.1 Rhodanobacter sp. | reverse complement strand
GTTCAACCCGGCGACGACGATCGACGGGGCCACCGGCAAGCCGGTTGGCAAGAACTCGAGTCTGAGCTCCTGGAAGGGTGATCAGTGGAAGCTGGGCGGCGGCACCACCTGGGGCTGGTACACCTACGATCCCAAGCTCAATCTGCTTTACTACGGCACCGGCAACCCCGGCACCTGGAATCCGAGCCAGCGCCCGGGTGACAACAAGTACTCGATGTCGATCATGGCCCGCAACCCGGATACCGGGGAGGCGAAATGGGTATTCCAGATGACACCGCATGACGGCTGGGACTATGACGGCGTCAACGAGAGCATCCTCACCGACACGGTAGTCGACGGCAAGACGGTGCCCACCCTGACCCACTTCGACCGCAACGGCTTTGCCTACGTGTGGGATCGCCGTGACGGCCACCTGCTGGCGGCCAACAAGTTCGATCCCGACGTCAACTGGGCCAGCCACATCGACCTGAAAACCGGTCGTCCGGTGGTCAATGCCGACAAGATGACCAAGGCAGGCCTCAACGTGAAGGACATCTGTCCGGGATCGCAGGGTGCCAAGGATCAGCAGCCCGCAGCCTATGATCCGGCCAGCGGACTGTTCCTCGTGCCGACCAACCATGTCTGCATGGATTACCAGGCCTTCAACGTGAAGTACAAGGGCGGTTTCCCGTTCGTCGGCGCGTTGGTGAGCATGTACCCCTTCAATCATGGCGACGTCGGCGGGCGCTTCATCGCTTTCGACGCAATGACCGGCAAGACCAAGTGGGCCATCAATGATCGTTTCCAGGACTGGGGCGGCGCGCTGACCACCAAGGGCGGCGTGGCTTTCTACGGCACGCTGACCGGCTGGCTGCGTGCAGTTGATCTGAAGACCGGCAAGGTGCTGTGGCAGTTCAAGACACCGTCGGGAATCATCGGCAATCCCATCACCTATACCTATGCCGGCAAGCAGTATGTAGCAGTGCTCAGTGGTGTCGGTGGCTGGGCGGCGATTGGCCTGTCCAACGATCTGCACAAGGCTACCGAAGGACTCGGCGCGGTCGGTGCGACGGCCACCCTGGGTGACTACACCAACCTTGGCGGTACGTTGATGGTGTTTGCCCTCAACTGATCCGGGGCCATGCCAGCGCGATGCCCTGTTTACGGGGCATCGCGTTCGGCGTTTTCAATATTCCGCTGCAGCGCATGGAGATATGCATGAAATACACAACCCCAGTGATGATGTTCATGGTCGGCGCGCTGGCATGTGCAGGGTGGCCGTCGGCTGTTGCCGCAGCTCCTGCCGGTGGCGCACTCAAGGTTTGTGCCGATTCGGGTTACCTGCCTTACTCCGACAAGGACGGCAAGGGCTTCGAGAATGACGTCGCCAGGTACGTGGCCGACAAGCTGGGTACGAAGCTCGAATACATCTGGGGCAACACCCGCGGCCATGGCGGCTTCTCCGAATACCTGGCACGCAATCTCGACAACGGTCGTTGCGACCTGGTCATCGACATGCCTTATGGCAACAACGAGGAGCTGACCACGGACCCGTACTACGCGTCTTCGTACGTGTTCGTGTTCAAGAAGAACAAGGGTCACGACCTGCAGAGCCTGGACTCGCCCGAGCTTCACAAGCTCAAGGTCGGCTACGAGTCCGAGACGCCGATCGAAACGGGGTTGCAACTGCGCGGCATGGTCCAGAAGGCAAAGTCCTTCGATGTCGGAGGCAAGAACGGCACCTCGCCACGCAGCGTGCTCGATGCCGTGGAGAACGGCACCGTCGACGTCATGATCACCTGGCAGCCATCGATTGGCGCCTTCCTGAAGGACTATCCCGATCTGACCACGGTGACGGTGCCGAACTCTCGCGCCACCGGTTCACCGGAGATGTATACGTTCCCGATGTCGATGGCGGTGCGCAAGAACGATCAGGCACTGAAGACGCGTCTGGACGCCGTGATCAAGGCCCACACCCCGCAATTGCGGGCCATCCTGAAAAGGCATGGCGTGGAGATGGCCGGCACAGCTGCCGGCGGCAGCATGAATGACAGCGCCGGCCTCTGATTCCATTGGCCAGCCAGATGAAAGCCCCCACCACGGAGCAACTGCGCATGCATCACCTGTTCACACCGGCCCGAACATCCATGGCCCTTGTTTTCGGACTGGCCATGTCGCTGGCGGTGCACGCCACTGACATCGCAACGCCGAAGGGTGAGTCGCTGGCACACGCCAGCGACTGTTTCGCCTGCCACGCTGTCGACAAGAAAGTGGTCGGCCCCGCCTATCAGCAGGTGGCGCAGCGCTATGCCGGCAAGGGCAAGGCGGTCATCCAGACACTGGTGGAAAAGATCAGCAAGGGTGGCAAGGGCAACTGGGGCGACATACCGATGACCGCGCATCCGAAGCTCAGTCATGCCGACCTCACCGTGATGGTGAAGTGGATCCTGACGCTGGGCAACGGAGGCGCTGCGGCGAAGGCTGATGCCGGTGCGGTGGCTGCCGGAAAGAATGCAGGTCGTACCCACACCTACAAGACCCCGGATGGCAAGAGCGTGAAGACGGACTTCGCGGTGTTCACCCAATCCGACCAGAAGCATGTCACTGCCACGGTCTTTGACGGCTACGAGCAATACAACTCCTACTGTTTCCGCTGTCATGGTGGCGATGCCCTGGGCGGCGAGTACGCGCCGGACCTGCGCAAGTCGCTCGCCGGCGGCATGACTTTCGATCAGTTCCTGAGTACCGCGATGGCCGGCAGGCAGGCCAAGGGGATGCCCTCCTGGGCGGGCTTCTTCGAGGAAAAGGACATCCGCGCCATCTACGACTACATCAAGGCACGCCAACTCGAACTGGTTCCGGTGGGACGCCCGCCCACCTCACAGGACTGATGCGGCGGCGGCTGTCGTCAGGCGAGTGGGCGCTGTGCCACACGTGCGCCGCGGCGCGACATGACCATGTTCAAACATTTTACCAATCGAGGAATTATTCATGAAATCCAGAGCCGCCGTGGCATGGGAAGCAGGCAAGCCACTGAGCATCGAGGAGGTGGATGTCGCCGGGCCAAAAAAGGGCGAGGTACTGGTCAGGATCGTGGCCACCGGCGTCTGCCACACCGATGCATTCACCTTGTCCGGCGCCGATCCCGAGGGCATGTTTCCGGTCATCCTCGGTCATGAGGGCGGCGGTATCGTGGAGGAAATCGGCGAGGGCGTGACCTCGGTCAAGGTCGGCGACCATGTGATCCCGCTGTACACGCCCGAATGCGGCGAGTGCGAGTACTGCCTGTCGGGCAAGACCAACCTGTGCCAGAAGATCCGCGTGACCCAGGGCAAGGGCCTGATGCCGGACGGCACCTCACGCTTCTCCATCAACGGCAAGCCGATCCTGCACTACATGGGAACCAGCACGTTCTCCGAGTACACGGTGGTGCCGGAGATCGCCCTGGCCAACATCAGCAAGCAGGCGCCGCTGGACAAGGTCTGCCTGCTCGGCTGTGGCATCACCACCGGCATCGGCGCGGTGCTGAACACGGCCAAGGTCGAGCCCGGTTCCACCGTGGCCATCTTCGGCATGGGCGGCATCGGCCTGTCGGTGGTGCAGGGCGCGGTGATGGCCAAGGCCTCGCGGATCATCTGCGTGGATCTCAATCCCGACAAATGGGAGATGGCCCAGGCACTGGGGGCCACTGACTTCGTCAACCCGAAGGACTATCCGGATACCCCGATCCAGCAGGTCATCGTCGACATGACCAATGGCGGCGTCGACTACTCGTTCGAGTGCATCGGCAACGTCCACGTGATGCGCTCGGCACTGGAGTGCTGCCACAAGGGCTGGGGCGAGTCGACCATCATCGGCGTGGCCGGTGCCGGGCAGGAGATCTGCACGCGGCCGTTCCAGCTGGTCACCGGGCGGGTCTGGCGCGGATCGGCCTTCGGCGGCGTCAAGGGCCGCTCGCAGCTGCCGGGTTATGTCGATCG
>JAPHUU010000283.1 GCA_026193555.1 Rhodanobacter sp. | reverse complement strand
GTAACAGCTGAAACCGAGTGCCTCGATGTGCTTCAGGAATGCATCCAGCAGCACGTCGGCACCGCGGTTGCTGCCGTACTGGCCGGAGTCGTACGACAGCGAGTCGCGCGCGGCGGCGTACACATGCTCGCCCGGCAGAAAATTCGGCACGCCGATCGAAAAGCTGATGATGTCGCGCCCGGCAGCCTTGAGCTGCTTCGCCTTTTCGGCAATCACCATGATGGCGCTGGGTTTGGCGCGGCCGACGCGCTGGGCAAGCTGGGGCATGGGGTCTCTCATGCGGAGGGGGAAGAAGCAAAGGCGGCGATTTTATCACGCGGCCGGCTAACCGCGCCGGCCGCGCGAGCGATCGCGGACACGATCGCCCCGCACGGGGCATGATGGGCAGGCCGCACAGCGGATCGCATGATTTCACGACAACAGGAGACCGGCATGCACTGGCTTGGCGTATTCGTGATCGGGCTGATCGTGGGCCTGCTGGCCAAACTACTGACGCCGGGGAGGAATCCGGGCGGCTGCATCATCACCGCACTACTCGGCATCGCCGGCTCGCTGCTGGCAACCTGGGCGGGCCAGGATATCTTCCACATGTACCGCCCCGGCGAATCGGCCGGCTTCATCGCCTCGGTGGTCGGCGCCGTGGTACTGCTGCTGATCTACCACCTCGTTTCGCGCCACCACGGCGGCTGACAGGCCAGCAACCGCCACCGGCCCGGACACACCGCACACGCACAGGAAATCGCCGGCTGAGCGCCGGCGATTTCCTGTCAGGCGCTGATTCGAAACTCAGCCGCGCGCGTCCAGAACGGCGTTCCATTCCTTGATCCGCTCAGCCTGCGCCGTCAGCAGCGCATCGACATCGCCTTCCACGGTGACCTTTTCGATGACGTCGCCCTGCTCGATCGCGTTGACCACGTTCATGTCGGCCGCGTCGACCACTTCACCGAACACGCTGTGCTTGCCGTCCAGCCATGGCGTCGGACCATGGGTGATGAAGAACTGGCTGCCGTTGGTGCGCGGTCCGGCGTTGGCCATCGACAGCACACCCGGCTTGTCGTGACGCAGCGACGGATTGAACTCGTCCTCGAACTTGTAGCCCGGACCGCCGCGACCGCTGCCTTCGGGGCAGCCGCCCTGCACCATGAAGTCGGCGATCACGCGATGGAACGACAGGCCATCGTAGTAGCCGCGCCTGGCCAGGTTGACGAAGTTGGCGACCGTAACCGGTGCCTTGTCTTCATGCAGGTGCAGGTGGATCGGGCCGCGGTTGGTGGCGAAGGTGACATTGATGCTCATCGGAAATCCTTGGGTTCACTGGCGGCGCCGCGCGCAGGACGCACGCCGGGACGGGCCGACAAGAATACCGCAGGGTCGGCCATGGAGCGAGATCGGGCTACGGCAAGCCCAGCGTGCTGGCAGCCATGGGACGTGCGCCGCGCGGCCGTGTCTCTGGCGTCGGCAAGTCGTCCGGCCATGCCGCTCCTTCGTACAGATGCGCCCACAGCCGGTCCAGCGCCAGATAACCGTATGGCAGCAACGGCACATGGAGGTCGCCGAATCCCGGCAGCGACAGGAAGGCGTCGAAGTGCTGCGCATGCGGCACCTTCCAGTAGATCGGGCGGCGCCCCTGGTCGCGCAGCCATTGCACGTAGGGCTCGGAGCTGAAGGCGGTGGGCAGCAGACCATCGCTGGCACCGTGCAACACCCACAGCGGCAGCTCGCGGCGCGGCATCTTCACCGCCGTGGCGAGCACCGAAGCCTGCAGCGCCTGCGCCTCGTGATCGCTGCCGGTCCACAGCGCACGCAGGCATTCGAGGCCGCTCAGCGTCGGATCGTTGGAGACACTGGTGCCGCCGAACAGGCCGATCCCGTTGCCCGGCGGAATGCCCGAGCCGTCCGCCCACCAGCTGGCGCGGGTCGCCGCATTGGCCACACCCGGCGCGCCATCGGCGCCGATCGCCGCGTAGCGGAAACCGCACGGCATGTCGGTCGCGCCGCGTCGCGAATAAGACGAGGCATAGCCGGCAGCCACCACCCGCCACAGGTCGAACGCGGTGGTGCTGGCGGCGGTGGCCATCACCTCGTCCGTCCAGCCGCGGCTATGCAGATACTGGCGAGCGTGCTCGGCCTGCTCCGACACGGTGTTGCCGATCAGCTTGCCTTGTGCGCGCAGGCTGGCGCAGCGCAGCAGCGCCGCCGACATCGGCTGATGGTTGGGTCCGCGGGCGAATGGCGCGCTGGCGAAGCGGGGGGAGTTCAATGCGCAAGGCAGCCAGATCGCCGCCTCGGTGACGTAGTCGTAGAGTGCACGACCATGCTCGGGCACGTACACGTTCGGCTCCAGCGCCACCACGCCCGCAAACAGGTTATCCCGGTCCAGCCCGGCCGCCCGCAGCACGGCGCCGCCGCCGTTGGAGAGGCCGGTGGCGATGATCTTCGTGTTCTGCGGCGTGAACGGCGCCTCGTCCGGATACGCCCGATCGAGCATCGCCAGCCCGAACCAGGCCGCCTGGATCACATGGCGACCCCAATCGGCCTCCGGATTGTCGCCGGAGTGCATCTGCTTGATCGCGATCCCCGCAGTGGGCGGCGTCGGCGTCGGCATCGGCTGGAACTCCAGTTCCGCCTCGCCGCGTCGGGCTCGACGGCCGTCCAGCGCCACCCCGCTGTTGTCGGCGTAGTCGTAGTAACCAGTGCCGGTGCCCTTGTCGGTATACGCCACCGCACAGCCGTGCGGCAGGCCCCAGGCACCGGCCAGCGCGATCGCGCCGTAAATGCCGCGCGAGCCGGACGAGGCGGTCACCACCAGGCAGCGCTTGTGGCGGTCGAAATGGTCCGGCAACTGCAGCAGCACCCGATGCGGCGCACGCGCGCCGGGAATGCGCGCAAAGGCCTGATACTCGCGTCCCGGCACGTGCGGCACACCACCGTAGACCGTGCCATAACCGCCCAGCGGACCGAGATCGGCAATGCCTTTCCAGCTGGTCTGGATCGCCCGTCGACGCAGTTCCGCCGCACTCGGATCCAGTGGATCGGCGAACGGCGAGGGCTCGCCGGCCAGACCAGCCAGCCCCAGGCCCGCGCTCAACAGATCGTCATGGCCCCGATGTTCGGTGACCCGTACCTCGCCGTAATCCACCTCACGCATTCCAGATTCCTTCACTGCCGGGCTGCCGGCACACGCCGACAGCATGACTGATAGCAACACGAACCAGATCGGCAGCGTCGAAATGCGGGCAGTTGTTTTCATCGCCCCGCCATACCAAGCGCGCCGCCGCCCGCCATCGTACGAAAGTGCAGCATAGCCGGCGCGGCTCACCGACCGCCTGTCGATCCAGGAGCGCACGGTGAACGCACACGTCACCGCGATCTTCGAAAAGCTGCGGGTGAGGAACCGGACACAGGCGGGGATGGTGCTGCGGTCGCTGGAACTGGAGGAGCCGGGGCGGGTTGGATGAGGCGGTTCAGGGATGCTCTGATCCATTCCCCATCCTGGACGTCAGGCACGAGGGGGGCAGAGGCGGTTACCTGTCGACAACCAGCTTGCTCACCCCTGCCCCATCACCT
>JAPHUU010000039.1 GCA_026193555.1 Rhodanobacter sp. | reverse complement strand
TCGAGCAGACCGCCGGGGCGCCTTCGGCCGTGTTCTTCATGGCGAGCGCGGCCGTCGTGGCGTGGCGCGGCAAGGAGGATCCTGCGGCCGCGCAGGCGCTATTGAAGATCATTCACGAAAAGACCAGCTTGCCCGTGCGCTACCTGGTCAACACCCATTACCACCTCGATCATGTGGCGGGCAACGGCGTGTATCAGGCGGCCGGTGCGGTGATTCTGGCGCAGCGCAATGTGCGCGCCTGGGAACGCACCGAAAACCTGAAATTCTTCGGTGACAGGATCACGCCCGCGCAGCGGAAAATGGTGCAGTCGTTCGTGCTGCCCAGTGTGGTGTACCGGCACGGGATCGAACTGTATCTTGGCCACCGCAAGGTGGTGGTCCGCGTACTGCCCGGGCATACCGGCGGCGATTCGGTCGTGGTGGTGCCCGATGCGGACGTGGTCTTCACGGGCGACTTGTTCTGGAATCACAGCCTGCCGAATCTGATCGATGCGGACACCGCCGCCCAGATCCACACCAATGCCGCGTTCCTCAATGACTATCCTGCCGCGACCTTCGTACCGGGACATGGCGAGGTCGGCCATGCCGCCGACGTGCGTGCCTTCCACGGCTATCTGGTGGCGTTGCGTCAGGCGATAACGACGGCGCAGGGCAAGGGCGAGCACGACGCCCTGCTGCAGCGGAACGTGCTGACCCAGCTGAAAGGCAGCTACGGCAGCTGGAACTACTTCGACTATTTCGCCGGGAAAAACATCGCGCAGACGGTGGCGGAACTTGCCGGCAGCAAACGCCGGCCGGTACCGGCACCGTAGGGATGATCTGATCAACCAGGTGCAGGCGTCACCGGCGCTGTTTGTTCGCAGGCAAGCAATCAACTGTGTCGGAGCCGCTTCCGATGCACCTTGAAGTGGCCCTGATCCTGTTGGCTGACCCGCTTGGCTCAGCGCGTGGCGAATCGCTGCGCCCGATCGATCGTGGCCTGCAAATCCGGCAGCAGCGGCTCGATCAGATCGGCATGCCGACGCCACTTGTCTGACGCGGGTGGCGAGACAGTGAAACGTGAATACGGCAGCTCGCCATCAAGCGGACGGTCCCAGTCGAACCCGAGTGCCTCGCTCAGCCGTGACACTTCGGCCGCCGGACTGCTGAGGAGCGCGTCGTAGGTCAATACATGGCAACGATCGGAAGGCACGGCGGCGAGATCGTCCAGAAGAATACGCGTGGTGGTATTCCATTGCGCCGCCACGATCTCGGGCAAGGGCCGGCCGATCAGTTCGCGCCACCCCGGAGTCAGCAGCAACGACCAGGGCAGGCCACTCCAGTCCGGCAGTTGCGCATAGGTGCGGAAACGGCCGGACTGCCAGGCCTCAAGCATGCTGCTCAATGTTTGCCGCGGATCGCGATGCAGATAGATGAAGTGCGCTTCCGGAAAGACCTTCGCCAAGAACGGTACACGCAGCGCATTTTTCGGCGTCTTCTCCAGCATCCGGGCCAGCGGCGCGCCGGGCGGATGGCCGTTGCGGTCACGCAGCTCGGCATGGAAGCGCCGACGCAGCTCCTCGACCAGCTCCGGCGTCGCCGCCGCAGCATCAAGCCGGTTGGAAGCGAAGTCGCCATGTACCGGATGCAAGCCCGGCACGCCCTCGATCAGCGCATGACTCTCATGCCCGATGGTGAACATCGCGGGAGCCTGCGCCAGGGTCTCGAACAACAGGGTCGAACCGGAGCGGGGCGGCGAGATGATGAAGATCGGCCGATCAAACAGCGGATCGCGCCCTTGCGCGGCACCGGGCGCTCTGACCGCTGCCGGCAGCGCCTGCGGGTATGGCGCATGCGGACCCTGAGCCCGCTCCCGATCGGCCAGTGCCTTTCGCAGGATCATTTCACGCAGCGTGGCCATGAACATCGCGCCATTGACCAATTGCAGCGAAACTGCAGAGCGCTCCATGCTGGCTTCGAGGGAGTCGAGGACTTCGCGATAGGCGGGCCAGCCTGCCCGGTCGATTCCATATTGCGCCCACAACACACGCCAGATGTGCAGGAAGCGCCCGGCAAGCTGTTGTGCGGCGGCGAGCTGCGGGTGCGGCTGCACCTCGTTGAGCAGGAAGCCCAGGTGCTCGCGCAACTCCCACGGCGTCATGACCACGGGCACGTTGACCGACTCGTAGCGCAGCTCGGAGTGGGCGCCGGCCTGCGGCGCGACCTCCTCGGCCCGCCAGCCGGCAAACGCGTTGTCTCCGGGCACACGCCCGTTCGCGACCAAATCCGCGAAGGAAACACTGCCGACCGTGTCAGCCACCAGATGAATCCGTTCGACATCGGCCGCATTGATCACCTGGTGCAAGCGCCAGGTATCGAATATCCAGCATTCACCGGGCGCCATGCCGACCTCGGCATCACCACACAGGAATCGCACGCTCGGACCCGTGACGATCGGGACATGCACGCGCATTCGTTCACGCCAGTAGTAATTGATATCCGCATGGGGCATGACCTCGGCCTGCCCACTCAGCTTCATCAGACGGGTGCGCCCCCAGACTCCGCCGATTCGCGCCAACACCTGCATCAGGCAGGGACATTTCGCCAGATGGGGGGTCGGCCGCATCGGGCCGCCCACCGCATCGCTGTCCGGGTCGCCATCGACCGATATCAACGGCAACGCGTAATTGCCCGGGAACTTCTGCGGGTGCTCGCGCCAGAGCGCATGATCGAATGCCGCAACCTCGCGGGCCAGCACATCCGCATCAAACTGCAACGGGAGTTGGACAAATGGAACCTGCAACTTCATCAGCAAACCTTTGATTCGGGTCGGTCGATCAGCGCGTCAACGCTTCCGCGGCAAAAATTCCGGAAGGCGTCGCCGCCATGCCGACATGGTACGTGAGTCGCCAACCCCCACGCACTGGCCCGCATGGAACGTGTTCCGCCGGGCAGAAGCGCCCCTGACAAAGCCACCGTATTGGGCGACACCGCCGACCGGAGGCACACCCGTGCGGCCTTCCCTCACGGCCACCTCGCCGCGACCTTCGTGCCGGCCCAGTGCCGGAACTTGCCGGCACGAAGCGCCGGCCGGTGTCGGCACCGTGGCGATGGTCTGATCAACCAGACGCAGGCATCGCCGCCCCTGCCTGTTCGCCGGCCCAGGGGTGGCGGCGACAGCCCACGGGTGGCGTGCGAACCCAATGGGTC
>JAPHUU010000280.1 GCA_026193555.1 Rhodanobacter sp. | reverse complement strand
CGCCGAGGTAGTTGTCGAACCAGGAGTCGATGATCAACGCCTGCAGCCGGTCGGTGTCACGCGGCTTGGGCGGCGGAATGCGGGCAATGATCGCCTCCAGCACTTCGACCACGTTCAGGCCGGTCTTGGCGCTGATCGCCACCGCATCGGTGGCGTCGACGCCGATGACGGCCTCGATTTCGAGCTTCACCTTTTCGATATCGGCAGTCGGCAAATCGATCTTGTTCAGCACCGGCACCACTTCCAGCCCCATCTCCACTGCCGTGTAGCAGTTGGCGACCGATTGGGCCTCGACGCCTTGCGCCGCATCCACCACCAGCAGGGCGCCCTCGCAGGCCGCCAGCGAGCGGCTGACCTCGTAGGAGAAGTCGACGTGGCCCGGAGTATCGATGAAATTCAGTTGATAGGTCTTGCCGTCGCGTGCGGTGTAGGGCAGCGACACCGACTGCGCCTTGATCGTGATGCCGCGTTCACGTTCGATCGGGTTGGTGTCCAGCACCTGTGCTTCCATCTCGCGATCGGCCAGGCCGCCGCAGATCTGGATGATGCGGTCGGCGAGGGTCGACTTGCCGTGATCGATATGGGCAATGATGGAGAAGTTGCGGATCAATTCCATGGAACGCTGGTGGCCTGTCGGGCTTGGGTTTGCCACCACGCACCATGCGCGGCAGGGGCAGCACCGGAGGGGTGCGAACCTCGCATTATCGCATGGAACCAGCCATCCCATCCGGGGCGACAAGGCTCACCACAGTGTGCCCTGTCGCCCCGCCAGCGAGACCAGCCGTGGCCGGATATCGACTACTTGCCCGGCGGCACCGTGAGTGCCACGAAGTTGCTCTGGTCTCCACGACGCACCAGCAACAGCACCGTGTCCCCGGCCTTGACGCCTCGTGTCGCCTCGCGGAACGCGTCGATGCTGCCGACCTTGCGCTGATTGACCATCAGCACCACGTCGCCCTGCTGCAGCCCGGCCTGCGCCGCTACCTGGCCGGTGATGCCGCTGATGGCCACGCCTTCGCCGGGCTTCAGGTCCAACTGGTGCCGCGTATCGGCGTCCAGTGCGCGCACCGTCATCCCCAGTGCGGCCGAGCCGGCATGCGCCGACGTCGCGCTGGATGTATTGTCCACCGCCTTTGCGTCGCGCGGCATTTCGCCGACCGTCACTTCGATGATCTGCTTCTTGCCTGCGCGAAGAATCTGCACCGGCACCTTGCTGCCCGGCTTGGTCATGCTGACCAGCGGCGGCAGATCCGATGCCTGGCCCAACACCTCGCCGTTGTAGGTGAGGATGATGTCCCCGGCCTGGATGCCGGCCTTGTCGGCACTGCTGCCGGGACTGACCGAGACCACGGCCGCTCCGGTGCCGTTGTCGAGCTTGAGTGCCTTGACCATGTCATCGGTGACCGGGCTGATCTCCACGCCCAGTTGGCCACGCGAAACGTAACCCTTGGTCTTGATCTGCCGCACGGCATTCATTGCCACGTCGATCGGGATCGAGAAGGCCACGCCGAGATAGCCGCCGGTATTGGAATAGATCTGCGAATTGATGCCGACCACCTGCCCCTGCAGATTGAACAGCGGGCCACCGGAATTGCCTCGATTGATCGGCACGTCGGTCTGGATGAACGAGGTATAGGGCTGATCACTGCTGCCAAGATTGCGTCCGATGGCACTGACGATGCCCTGGGTCACGGTGTAGTCGAAGCCGAACGGCGACCCGATCGCCAATACCCACTGGCCGGGTTTGAGGGTGCGGGAATCGCCGATACTGACGGTCGGCAGGTTGTCGCCATCGCTGACCTTGAGCAGGGCGATGTCGTACTTCGGATCGGTGCCGATCACTTTCGCGGTGAGGGTGCGCCGATCCTGCAGGCGCACGGTGACTTCATTGGCGCCATCCACCACATGATTGTTGGTCAGGATGTAGCCATCGCGAGAGATGATGAAACCCGAGCCCAGCGACGTGTGCTTCTGTTCCCGCGGCGACGGCATCGACGGCATGCCGAAGAAGCGGCGCAGGATTTCGGCCTGCGGGTCGTCGGGCATGCCCGGGTCGGACGGGCGCATCTGACCAGGCATCCCGCGCAGCGATGGTTGGTTCTGACCGTTGTACTTGGCCTCGACGTGCACGACCGCCGGGGCGTTCTGCTGCACGATGCCGGTAAAGTCAGGCAAGGCCGGTGCCGCTGCCGGGGTCTGCCCGTAGGCAGCGCTGACTGTCGCAAAGCCGAGCAACGCACAGCACGCAACGGCACGCAGGATCGAATGACTCATGACTCCTCCTTTGTTGACATCAGCCCGAAAGACGATCTGACACGATGGCTTTCGAACTCCGCGAGTTGATGGAAGGCACCCGGCCTGACGGCGGGTGCGTGTCGGTCACCGGCCCGGAATGGCGGTGGCGCGGGAAGAACCTGCGGGCGGCATGCCGTGGCCATTCACACACGACAAGTCTCAGCGCGGAATGGAGGACGCCCGAGGCGACGCTTCCGGCACGGCACGCTGATCAGGATCGAGCAACAGCAGGTAGCTGCCGTCGTTGTTGTTCAATGTCCGGTAACGATGCAGCCGGGAATAGTCCGATAAACGGCTGGTGGCGTAGACCGACTGCCCCTGATCCAGCGGCGCACCAAAAGTCGCCGATGCCTGCTGGCTGAGCAATCCGGCAGAATTGCCGCTCAACCATGGCGGTACGGCGGCAGGCATCGCCGGGCTGACCACCGGTGCGGCATGAGCCACCGATCGGCTCTGGCTGGCCGTTGCCGCGGTTGTGCGTTCTGAATCGCCGGTAGGCCGGCCCAGCATCAAGGCGGCAGCCGCCACGCTGGCGGCAATCGCGCCACCGGTCGACCAACGCAGCCAGTGACTTCGCCTGCTCGTCGTCGCCGACGCCACCTCATGCTTGATGGCCAGCATCACCCGCGAGGAAAACCCGGGTGAGGCCATCAATGGCAGCTGCTGGCGCATCCCATCGCGCGCTATGTGGTAGCGCGTCCAGGCGTGCTGAAGAGGTGCATCGTGATCGAGCCGGCGCAGCAGGAACCGCAGTTGTTCGTTCGACAACTCACCGTCCATACCAGCTGAAAGGCTTTCCAGGACGTCCTGACTCATGTCTGCCTGTTTCATTTCTGATCCTCGCGGCCCGAAAGAAGCGGCCGCAGCTTTTCATCGATCGCCTCTCGCGCCCGGAAGATGCGCGAACGCACCGTGCCAATCGGGCAGCCCATCGTCTCGGCAATTTCATCGTAGCTGAGGCCATCAACTTCACGCAGCGTGATAGCGGTCCGCAGCTCTTTGGGCAACGCTTGGACAGTGGAAAATACGGATTGTTCAATTTCCTGGCGCATCATCTCGCGCTCGGGCGTGGCGCTGTCGTGCATGCGCTCGGCACCGGCCATGAATTCGGCATCGTCGGCGTCGATATCACCGGAGGGCGGACGACGCGCCATCGCCACCAGATGGTTCTTGGCTGTGTTCACCGCGATCTTGTACAGCCACGTGTAAAAGGCGCTGTCGCCACGAAACGAGCCGATCGCCCGCCACGCACGGATGAAGGACTCCTGCGCGATGTCCTCGCACTCGGCATGGCTCCTCACGTACCGTGAAACGAGCCCGATCAGCTTGTGCTGGTATTTCCGCACCAGCAGGTCAAAGGCTCGTTTGTCCCCACTCTGGACACGTTCGACCAGCGCGCGATCCAGTTCGTTTTCGCCCATTCGGGCCGTACCCGTCGTCAATGCCGTCATCCGCTGCGGGAACTTGGTTTAGAACTGAACGCGGCGCTCAGACCACTGGAAGGCCGCCAAGTTCAGCATGCATGTGGGATTGCGGCAATCAACCATGGCGTGCGATCCCCGGCACACCGTCATGCCCTGATCCAGCCCTCTGCCCGATCCAGGCTTCAGCTCAAGCCTCACTAATGGGGGCACCTGCCAGAAGCTCAAGCCGACTCGGTCTCCCGAATCTCGAGCAACCGTTGCCTTTCGGCCAGCATATTGTCGAAGCTGACGGGCTGCAGCGGCCGACAGAACAGGTATCCCTGCAACTCGTCGCAGTGATGCGTCCGCAGGAACTGCATGTGTTGTTCGGTCTCCACACCCTCGGCCACCACCGCACGCTTGAGGCGATGAGCCATCTCGATCGTGGCGCGCACGATCGCCTCGTCATCGGGATCCACACCGATGTTTCGCACAAAACTCTGATCGATCTTGATCCGGTCGGCCGGCAGCCGCCGCAGATAGTCCAGCGAAGCCGCGCCGGTGCCGAAGTCATCGATCGCGACATGGCAACCGAGCCGGTGCAGCGCATTGAGGTTCTCCACCAGATTCGGGGCTGCCTTGATG
>JAPHUU010000306.1 GCA_026193555.1 Rhodanobacter sp. | reverse complement strand
GTCTGGCCGACATGTTGAAGCCGCCGACCACGCGCCGGATCCCCGTGACCGTGACATGACATTGCCGGCAGCCAGAAGAACCGGGAGGGCACTTATCAAATGAATGATCCCATGACCAGCGAAACCAGCACCGCCGGCGCGCTGCGCGACAATGCCGAAGTCGCCGCCGCGCTGGGTCGCGGCTATGCCGCCGGTTTCGTCACCGAGATCGAGATGACCGGCCTGCCGCCGGGGCTCGACGAGGAGACCATCCGCCAGCTGTCCGCGATCAAGCAGGAACCCGAGTGGATGACCGAATGGCGGCTCGATGCCTATCGGCACTGGTTGACCATGCCGATGCCGGACTGGGCCAAGTTGAAGATCGAGCCGATCGACTATCAGGCGATCAGCTACTACGCCGCGCCCAAGGCGGGGCCGAAATCGCTGGCCGAAGTCGATCCAGCGCTGCTGGAAACCTACGAAAAACTCGGCATCCCGCTGCACGAGCGCGCGGCGCTGGCAGGTGTCGCGGTCGATGCGGTATTCGACTCGGTCTCGGTCGGCACCACCTTCCGCAAGCAGCTGGCCGAGGCCGGCGTGCTGTTCTGCTCGATGAGCGAGGCGATTCGCGAATATCCCGAACTGGTGCAGAAATACCTTGGCAGCGTGGTGCCGACCGGCGACAACTTCTTCGCGGCGCTGAATTCGGCGGTGTTCTCCGACGGCAGCTTCGTGTTCATCCCCAGGGGTGTGCGTTGCCCGATGGAGCTGTCCACCTACTTCCGCATCAACGCAAGGAATACCGGCCAGTTCGAACGTACCCTGATCGTGGCCGAGGAGGGCAGCCACGTGTCCTACCTGGAAGGCTGCACCGCACCCCGCCGCGACGAGAACCAACTGCACGCGGCCGTGGTCGAGCTGGTCGCGCTGGAAAAGGCGCAGATCAAGTACTCCACGGTGCAAAACTGGTATCCCGGCGACGAGAACGGCGTCGGCGGCATCTACAATTTCGTGACCAAGCGTGGCGATTGCCGTGGCGACGATTCGAAAATCAGCTGGACCCAGGTGGAAACCGGCTCGGCGGTCACCTGGAAGTATCCCAGCGTGGTGCTGCGTGGTGACCGCTCGGTCGGCGAGTTCTACTCGGTGGCCCTGACCCATCACTACCAGCAGGCTGACACCGGCACCAAGATGATCCACCTCGGCCGGGACACCAAGTCGAAGATCGTCTCCAAGGGCATCAGTGCCGGACGCAGCTCCAACACCTATCGCGGCCTGGTCAAGGTGGAGAAGGGCGCCGCGGGTGCGCGCAACCATACCCAGTGCGATTCGCTGCTGATCGGCAAGAAGTGCGGCGCCCACACCTTCCCGTACATGGAGGTGAAGAACCCGACGGCGATCGTCGAGCACGAGGCGACCACCTCGAAGATCTCCGACGACCAGATGTTCTACTGCCGTGCGCGCGGGATCAGCGAGGAGGATGCCGTGTCGTTGATCGTCGACGGCTTCTGCAAGCAGGTGTTCCGCGAGCTGCCGATGGAGTTCGCGGTGGAAGCGAAGAAGCTGCTCGAGGTTTCCCTCGAAGGAGCGGTGGGATGAAACGCCGGATTCTTTTGCTGTTGATGATGACGCCGTTGATTGCCGTGGCAGCCGAGAAGCAGCCGGATTGCTACTCGTCCGCTACGCAAGGCGGGCTCAATGCTTGCGCCGCTGACGAGTACAGCAAGGCGGATGCGGAATTGAATGTGGTGTGGAAGGCGATCCTCGCCAGGTATTCGGATCAGCCAGTCTTCCTTGCGAGGCTCAAGACCTCGCAGCAACTGTGGCTCAAATTCCGCGACGCGGAGGTCGATGCTCTGTATCCGTTGGGCAAGTCTGAAGATCCCCATACGCAATACGGATCGATTTATCCGATGTGCGTGGGCCAGGCGCAGACCAAACTGACCCAAGAGCGGATCAAGCAGCTCAAAGCTTGGCTGGACGGTTCTCAGGAAGGTGAGAGTTGCGCCGGCTCAATCAAGAATTCTATGGAACTGAAGTGACATGCTGAAAATCGAAAATCTGCACGCCCGCGTCGCCGGCAAGGAAATCCTCAAGGGGCTCAGCCTCACCGTCAACGCGGGCGAGGTGCACGCGATCATGGGGCCGAACGGTGCCGGCAAGTCGACCCTGGGCAACGTGCTGTCGGGGCGCGACGGCTACGAGGTGACGGCAGGCACGGTCACCTACAACGGCATCGACCTGCTGGCGCTGGAACCGGAGGCGCGCGCGGCCGCTGGCGTGTTCCTGGCGTTCCAGTATCCGGTGGAGATCCCCGGCGTCAACAACACCTACTTCCTGCGCGCGGCAGCGAACGCGCAGCGCAAGGCGCGTGGCGAGAAGGAGCTCGATTCCATGCAGTTCCTCAAGCTGGTGCGCGAGAAGCTCAAGGTGATGCAGATCTCCGACGAGTTGCTGCATCGCGCGGTCAACGAGGGTTTCTCCGGCGGTGAGAAGAAGCGCAACGAAATTTTCCAGATGGCCGTGCTGGAACCGCAGCTGGCGATTCTCGACGAGACCGACTCGGGTCTGGACATCGATGCGCTGAAGCAGGTGGCGCAGGGCGTCAACATGCTGCGCTCGCCCGAACGCGCGTTCCTGATGATCACCCATTACCAGCGCCTTCTCGATTATGTGGTGCCGGATTTCGTCCACGTGCTGGCCGACGGCCGCATCGTCGAAAGTGGCGACAAGTCGTTGGCGCTGAAGCTGGAAGAGCATGGCTACCGCGGCATCGGCGAATCACAGCCGACCGGAGCGCACGCATGAGCGAGCCGGCATCGCTGCCGTTGGTTGAATCCCTGCTTGGCGCGCCGCTGCCGCCCAGCGGCATCGCCTGGCTGGATGCGGCGCGACAGGAGAGTCGTGAGGCGTTCGCCGCCAGCGGCCTGCCCGATACGCGGGTGGAGGCGTGGAAATACACGGCACTGCGCGCGCTTGGTCAGCGCCACTTCGTCAGTGGCGATGGCGAGGCGCTGAGCCGCGCGGTGGATGCCTCGGCGTTCGCGCTGCCCGGTGTCGACGGACCGCGGTTGGTGTTCGTCAATGGTGTGTTCCGCGCCGATCTGTCCAGGCTCGACGCCCTGCCGGTCGGACTCACGCTGCAGCCGTGGTCACAGGCGCTGCGTGCCGATGCCGAGCCGCTGCGCTTCGCCCTGTCGCGGCAGTACCGCGAGCGCGGCGATGCGTTCGCGCGGGTGAATGCCGCCAGCGCCTGCGATGGCGTGTCCTTGCGCGTTGCCGCGCAGGCCCGGATCGACTCGCCGGTGCAACTGGTATTTGTCGGTGCTGCCGCCGGCGTCGACCTGGCTTGGCATGTGCGCAACCTGATCGCGCTGGGCGAGGGCGCAGAGCTGACATTGATCGAGCAGCATGTCGCCGTCGGTGAGCAGGCGCATCTGGCCAGCGTGGTCAGCGACATCGACCTGGGCGAGGGTGCGCGCCTGCATCACACCGTGCTGCAGGCTGCCGCCGTGGGCGCCAGTCTGATCCGCCGCAGCCAGTTGCGGCTGCACGCGCGGGCACATGCGACGCTGCATCTGCTGGAGCTGGGGGCCTCCCTTGCGCGGCATGATCTGCACGCCGAGCTGGTTGGCGACGATGCCCGACTGGATACCCGCGGCCTGTTCATGCCGCACGGCCGCCAGCATATCGACACCCAGCTGGCGATCCGTCATCAGGCGCTCAACACGATTTCCAGCGCGACCTGGCGCGGGGTGGCCAGTGATCGCGGGCGAGGCGTGTTCCGCGGCGCGATCATGGTGGCACCCGGCGCCGACGGCAGTGATGCCAGCCTCAGCAACAAGAACCTGTTGCTGTCGCCCAGTGCCGAGATCGACACCAAGCCGGAGCTGGAGATCCATGCCGACGAGGTGAAGGCCGCCCACGGCGCGACCGTTGGTCAGCTTGACGAGCGCGCCCTGTTCTACCTGCGCTCACGCGGCATCCCGCTGGGCGAGGCGCGCGCGCTGCTCACCGCGGCATTCTGCCGTGCCGTGCTGGACGACCTGCCGAACGAATTGCTGCGCGAGCATCTGTCGACCCTGCTCCTGGCCCATCTACCCCATACGTGATGGACACCGTAATACCCTCTCCCCTTTGGGGAGAGGGTAGGGGTGAGGGGCCACGCCCGAGCCGAACTCCATCGAAGCGAAATGAAACGATGACCACACCAGCCACCATCCCCACAGTCTTCGACGTCCAGCGCATCCGCGCAGACTTCCCGCTGCTCGCCCGCAGCGTGCACGGCAAGCCGCTGGTGTATTTCGACAACGCCAATACCAGCCAGAAGCCGGTGACGGTCATCGAGGCGATGAATGCCCACTACCGCGAGCACAACGCCAACGTGTCGCGTGCGGTGCATCAGCTCGGGGAGGAGGCAACGGCGGCCTACGAGGGGGCGCGCGACAAGCTGGCCCGCTTCATCAATGCACCCTCGCGCAACGAGCTGATTCTCACTTCCGGCACCACCCAGGCGATCAATCTGGTCGCCTACAGCTACGCCTTGCCGCGGCTAACGCCGGGCGACGCGATCCTCACCACGGTGATGGAACACCACGCCAACATCGTGCCGTGGCAGCTGGTCGCCCAGCGCAGCGGGGCCACGGTGAAGGCGGCGCCGATCAACGAATGCGGCGAGCTGATTCTCGAACAGTATCTGGCGATGCTGACGCCGGAGGTGAAACTGGCCTGCGTGACCCACGTCTCCAACGTGCTGGGCACGGTCAACCCGGTGCGCGAGATTGCCAGGGAATGCCGCAGGCGCGGCATTCCGCTGCTGGTCGATGGCTCGCAGGCGGTGCCCCACCGGCCGGTCGACGTGCAGGCGCTGGGCTGCGATTTCTATGCCTTCACCGGACACAAGATGCTGGCGCCCACCGGCACCGGCGGCCTGTGGGCGAAACGCGAACATCTGGAGGCGATGCCGCCGTTCTTCGGCGGCGGCGAGATGATCCGTGAGGTGCGCTTCGACGGCACCACGTTCGCCGCACTGCCGCACAAGTTCGAGGCGGGCACGCCGAACATCGCCGGCTTTGTCGGGCTCGCTGCCGCGCTTGATTACTACGGTGCGGTGGGTTTCGAGGCGATCCACGCATGGGAGCAGCAACTGCTCGGCTACGCCACCGAACGGCTGCGGGAGATCCCCGGCCTGCGCATCATCGGCGAGGCAGCCGAGAAGGAACCGGTCATCTCGTTCCTGATCGATGGCGCGCAGGCTACCGACATGGCCACCCTGCTTGACCTGCAGGGCATCGCGGTGCGTTCCGGCCATCATTGCGCACACCCTCTGATGCAGTTCTACGGGGTGCCTGCCACGCTGCGCGCCTCACTGGCGTTCTACAACACGCGCGAGGAAATTGACGAATTCATCGTCGCCTTGCTCAAGGTTCGCAAGCTGCTGATGTGATGCCATAGCAAGCGGGGCGGGGTACTCGTCGGATCAGACAGGGACGAAGGCAGTCCGTGTTCGCTGGCCGCACGACTCCCCTCCGCGGGTGGGAGGCGTTACGCTGCAGCATCGTCTTCAGGATTGGCCGTCCATGCTTGCCTCGCTCCCCGGTGTGATCCGGATTCCCCTGGTGGTGCTGTCGTTGCTGCTCAACACCATGCTGCATGTGGTGGTGCTGTTCGTATTCACGCTCTTGAAGCTGGTCATGCCGATCCGTTCGTTGCGCGATCTCTGTTCGCGTGCGCTGGTGGCCATCGCGGAAAGCTGGATCGCGGTGAACAGCGCGCTGTTCGAGATCTTCACCCGCATCCAATGGCGGGTCGAGGGACTCGACCGGCTGCGTTACGACGGCAATTACCTGGTGCTGTGCAACCACCAGAGCTGGGTGGACATCCCTGTGCTGCAGAAAATATTCAACCGACGCATTCCTTTCCTGCGCTTCTTCCTCAAGAGCCAGCTGATCTGGGTGCCGCTGTTGGGGCCGGCGTGGTGGGCGCTGGATTTCCCGTTCATGAAACGCTATTCGAAGGAAACCCTGATCTGCCATCCCGAGCTGAAGGGCAGGGACCTGACATCCACCCGCCATGCCTGCGAAAAATTCAGCCACATGCCGGTCTCGGTCATGAACTTCGTCGAGGGCACCCGCTTCACCCGTGCCAAGCACGATGCCCAGTCGTCCGTCTATCGCCACCTGTTGCGGCCCAAGGCCGGCGGCGTGTCGTTCGTGCTCGATGCGATGGGTGACGGCCTGCACGCCATCCTCGACGTCACCATCGTCTACCCGAACGGCCCCTGCACGATGATGGATCTGATCGCCGGACGCGTACGCGACATCCATGTACACGCGCGGGAGCTGCCGATCACCGCGCGGTTGCGCGGCGACTACGAAGGTGACGCCATTTTTCGCGAGCGCTTCCAGACCTGGGTCAACGACTTGTGGCACGAGAAGGACGAGCGGATCGACACCATGCTCGGGGTCCGGCATCCGCCAGCGTAGTCGTGGCCGGGGCACGTGCATCGGCTCCCGGGTCGGTTGACTTGTCGCCGGCATCTGTGTCGTGATGAATAGATCATCGTACCGCCCAAGGAACCGTTTGCATGTCGAAGTTCATCGTCCGTTCGCTGTGCGTTGCCGCGTTGTGCGGCACCGCGTTTATCGCCCAG
This sequence comes from Rhodanobacter sp., assembly GCA_026193555.1. Classification (GTDB taxonomy): domain Bacteria; phylum Pseudomonadota; class Gammaproteobacteria; order Xanthomonadales; family Rhodanobacteraceae; genus Rhodanobacter. Next base: position 3,708 of record JAPHUU010000306.1, on the reverse strand, counting down.
GCCGCGCCCCCGGAAGCACTTGATGCCAGTACGCATGAACTTGCGCACGACATCTTCAAGCAGCTCATCGAGATCAACACGACTGATTCCGTCGGCAACGTGACGACAGCGACGAAAGCGATGGAGCAGCGCCTGCTTGCTGGTGGATTCTCGAAGGACGACATCTACGTCGGCGGTCCGAACGACCGCAAACAGAATCTGGTGGTCCGCTATCGCGGTACCGGCGCCAGGCAACCGATCCTGTTCATCGGCCATCTCGACGTGGTCGAGGCGCCGCGCAACGAATGGCACACCGACCCATTCAAGTTCGTCGAAAAAGACGGCTATTACTACGGTCGCGGCACGCAGGACATGAAGGACGCCGATGCGATCATGGTGACGAATTTCATTCGGCTGAAACAGGAGGGATTCAAGCCGGACCGGGATCTGATCCTCGCGCTGACCGCCGATGAGGAAGGTGGCAAGTCGAACGGCGTTGCATGGCTTTTGAAGAACCATCTGGATCTGATGAAGGCCGGGTACTCGTTGAACCCCGACGGCGGCAGTGTCGATCTGGTCCATGGCAAGGCGGTCGACGTGGCGGTGGATGCCACCGAGAAGCTGTATGGCGACTTTCAGCTCACGGTCACCAACCCCGGCGGGCACAGTTCGTTGCCGGTGCCGGACAACGCCATCTATCACCTGAGCGGCGCACTCGTGCGGCTGCAGAATCATGCGTTTCCGTTCGAGCTGAACGAGGTCGCTCGCGCGTATTTCAAGAAGCTGAGCACGATCGAGCGCGGTCAGCAGCGGGCGGATCTGCAGGCCGTTCTCAAGCCGAAGCCGGATCCGGCGGCCATTGCCCGGCTGTCGAAGGATCCCGAGTGGAACTCGATGATGCACACGACGTGCGTGGCAACGCGTCTCGATGCGGGACTGGCGAACAACGCGCTGCCGCAGCGGGCGCAGGCGATCGTCAATTGCCGCATCCTGCCGGGCTATACGCTCGAGCAGATCCGCCAGCAATTGATCAAGATCTTTGCGGACAGCAAAGTCACGGTGCGCTACATGGACGATGCCTACAACGTCTACGACACTGCGCCGCAGCGCAAGCAGCTGCCGCCGGCGCCGCTGAATCGGGAAGTCATGGCGGCGATGGACAAGGTCGTTGGCCAGATGTGGCCCGGCGCTCCGGTGATTCCGACAATGGCACCGGGAGCCTCGGACAGCATCTACACGATGGCGGCCGGCATACCGTCGTATGGTGTTTCCGGCGTGGCGATCGAAACGAATGACGACCGCGCGCATGCTCGCGACGAGCGGCTGCAGGTCGATTCATTTTATCGGGGCGTCGTGTTCTATTACAGGTTGATCAAGACGCTGTCCGGTGGCGCGTGAGTCGTTCGAAGTCCTCATTGCCACGAGGGCATGGGTGGACGGCAGGCAGGCGGGAGCCTGCCGAAAGGCTGGATAGTTGCAGCGAGCGCCGATAGTCCATTGACCCGTTGACCGGGGCAGCCAATCCTGAACAACAAGGGCCGCTTGCGCGGCCCTTGTTGTTCAGGCGATCAGGTCAAGCTCAGAAGCGATACGTGCCGGTGAGGCTGAAGACGTCGCCGTGGTCGTCGAAGCTTCCGACCATGGTGCCGGCGCCCAGACCGACCTGGTTGGTCAGGTTGACCTGCGTCTTGCCCACGAACTGGTGCTGGTAGCCAAAGTCGACGGACATGTGCTCGCTGGCCTTGTAGCCGATACCCATGCCCAGCAGCCGGCGCGATCCATCGGGAATGCGCGGGTCGCGGCTGACGATGTTGGTCGGAGTCTGGTCATAGCCGATACCGGCGCGCAGGGTCCACTGGTCATTCAGCTTGTAGTCGCCGCCCAACGAATAGATCGTTGTGTTCTTGTATTTCTCGGGCAGCGAGACCAGGGTGCTGCCGCCGGAGGTCAGGGTCAGCGTCCCGAAACTGGACCACTGCGTCCACTTGAGCGACGCGGCAATGCTGAAGCGGTCGTTGACCACGTGCAGCCAGTCGAGATTGGCGAATGCAGGCGTGTTGAGCACTGCATTCGCACTGGCGCCGTTGGGGTTGAGTACCGGCAAGCCTGCATTCGGGAACAACAACGGTCCCCCCTGGATCAGGCCAAGGCCGAGGGCACCGCCGTACAGTGCATAGCTGCCGCTCAGGGTCTGGTTGATGCGCGAGTGGTAGCTGAGGCCCAAGGTGTCCGCCGCGGTCGGCTTGAACACGGCGCCAGCGAAGTAGCCCAGCGCCATGTTCTTCTTCAGGGTGACGTTGAGCTGTACGTCGGCGGCCTGCGGGGGATATACGGGGGCCCCAAACAAGGCGTCCGCCGTACCCGTGGGATCGAGCATGGTGTTCAGCTGCGCCTTGGTGCGCTGGCCGACGATGCCAAAGCCCAACGAGAACTGGTCACTGACCTTGAAGCCGGCCGAGAAGCTCAGTGCGATCGACTGCAGGCTGGTCTTGGTGCCGAAGTAGCGGCCCTGCCAGGTCGGGTTGTACTCGCTCACCAAGCCGTACGGTACGGTGACGCTGGCGCCGAGAGTGATGCGGTCGTTGAGCGGCATCGCGAATGCCATGTTGGGGAACGGGATGACTTTGCCGAAGCCATTCGGGTTGTTGCCGCTGACCGCGTTGCCCTGTTGATCCTTGAACTCACCATTGAATTTTGCGCTCGGTCGGATCCCGGTTCCGGTCACCTGCATGACCGGGGCGGTGAAGAAGGCCATCGCCGCCGGGTTGTTGTAGACCGCAGTGGGATCATTGGCAAACAGTGAACCACCGGCGTTGGCGCGCGCCCAGCCCGCAGCGTTGTCGGTGGGCAGTTGGAAAGAGCCTGCTTCCACGCGCAACGGCAGGATCAGTGCGGCAGCCACGGCCAAGGCGAGACTGGCCTGGGTGCCGAATCGGGTGAAACGGTGCGAATCATGTTGGTTCATATTGGATCTCCGGTGGCAGGTGGCTGAGGCGGCTGTACCGCGATTGTGGACGTTCCCTTTTTCGGACCGTAGCGTGAGTCAGGTAGCCGGCGATGCCGGCAGTGATGGCTGGGATTTGTTTTCCTAGGAGGCCAGCCTCCCTTTCTTGAGCCATTTCATGGCATCGGATTCGCCACGAGGCTCAGGTGTGGATTCGACAATCGGTTCAGTCATGGCCAAGGCCGTTGTGCTGTCCAGTTCCAGCACCTGCTCAATCACCCGGATCTGCTCCCGGGTGCCGAGCGGCGCGGTGAGGATGGGGGAGAGCAGCGAAACAAGTCGCGCCAGCAACTCGGCGTCGTTGATGGCTTCACCCTTGTTGATGCTGGCGATCAATTCCTGCATGTCCTCTCCAGCCAACATGCCTGACAAAGCCTTCAGGGCAAAGTGCAGGCGCAGGCCGAGCTCCTGTCGCGGAAGTGCCGGAAGCGCACGCGAAAACGCCTCGAAGAAGCGGCCGGAGATCGACCGATAGTGCGCCTCGAGGTAACTGCGGATGAAGGGAGAAGGGTCGCTGTAGACGCGGCCGAGCAAGCGCATGAAGGCCGGGCCGGAGTCATCACCATGGCTCAGCCGGAAGGCTGGTATGAACAGCATGCCGAGGATCGCGGAGACATCCAGACCCACGGGGTGCTTGCCCTCGCATGCGCTCAGCAACTGCAGCCGCTCGCGGTTGAGTCGATCCAGGCGTTGCGAGAGCAACTCCTGCATCAGTGCTTCCTTGC
>JAPHUU010000279.1 GCA_026193555.1 Rhodanobacter sp. | reverse complement strand
TGATGACCGTGAAGGCACCGCGTGCCGCCAGCGCACAGGCAATCCTCGGCCAGTCGGGCAACTGGTCGGCAGGTGTGGCGGGGAACAGTCGGGCCAGTTCGTCGGCAAGCTGCGCCGGCACCTCCTGCCGTCGGGCCAATCGTTCGCGGATGGCTGATGCCACCACGCGTTCATGATTCCAGTAGCGGCGCAGGTACAGGCGTGTGCCATCGAGTACCAGCGGTGCTGACGCCGGGTGGCCGTCACGTCCGTCGGCGACCAGCGGCGAATCCCAGGTGTCCGTCGATGGCCCGACGAATGCCTGCAACAGCCGCCGCCAGCTCGCGGGCCAGTCCTGCTCGGCGGCCAGCTCGGGCAGGGCGTCGAGATCCAGGCACAGGTGACCATCGGCGAGCTGGCGGCTGAGCAGGGCGGCCAGCCACAGCGCGGTAGTGGTGATGGCGGGGTCACGCTCGCCCAGAAAGCGCGCCATGGCCACATCCAGCGGGCGCAGCCGTTGCTGCGCGACGGCCTGGTCGAGCAGCTCGAACAGCGCCTCACGCGTCATGTCCGGGGCCTCCCTCGGCAAACAGGTGATCCATTGCCTCGATCAGGGCCAGCGGCAGGCATTCGCGATGTACGCCGTGACTGTCGGCATTCACGCCGCGCAGGTACAGATAGAGCACGCCGCCCACATGCTGCTCGTAGTGGTAGCCCGGTAGTCGCGCCCGCAGCTGCCGATGCAGGGCCAGCGTGTAGATCGCGTATTGCAGGTCGTAGCGACTGTGCCGTATCGAGGCATCCATCGCCTCGGCGGTGTAGGCGCTGTCATCGGCGCCCAGCCAGTTGGACTTGTAGTCGACGATGTAGAAGCGGTCGTCGTGTTCGACCAGCAGATCGATGAAGCCTTTCAGCATGCCGTTGAGACGATCGGCCAGTAGCGGCGGTCGCGGCCGTGCGTCCAGCGTGTGCGCCGTCACCAGCCGATCCAGCGCCAGCGTGTCGACGCGGTTGGCCTCGAACCAGAACTCCAGCTCGGCGCGGCAGGCGTGGGCGTCGGCCAGGCTCAGCTGGCCGCCGTCAGGCAGGCGCAGCGGGGCGCGCAGGAACGCCGGCAGCCAGCTCGTCAGCGTGTCAGTCCACGCCTGCCAACCGCGGCGCTGACAGCGGCGGACGACCTGGTCACGCACGGCGTCGACTGCCTGCGCGGTGGCGGTGAAACCCTCCGTCGCCGCCCATTCCAGCAAGTCGTGCAGGAACGTGCCGGGCTCGGCGCCGCGGGGGAATGTATGGATGCCTGATGCCTGCACGGGCTTCGCCGCCGGCAGATCGTCGCGATCATCGGCCAACGTCTCGGTCAGCACGTCCTGCTGCGCTGTTTCCGGTGCACTGCGGTGCTGCGTGTCTTCATGGCTGGCGACGCGCAGTGCGCTGTAGCTGGCGATCCACCAGGGCTCGATCGGCTGGCCGTGGTAGCTGCGTGCCGGTTGCTCCGGCGTGTGGCCGCCGGCGGGATGATGACGCTGGCTGCCGGCATCGTCTGGCAGCTTTTCGATATGGATGTCTGGATGGCCGTGGCGCAGCGCTTCCAGCTGACCGGGAAGCGCACCCGCATCGAGCGGTTCACCGCCGTTGAGCAGGTAACCGAAGGCGGACTTGTGCAGCCCCGAACCGTTCCTGCGACCGTCCTTGAGGTCGGCGATACCCAGCCAGCAGGCATGGCGCGCCCGCGTGAGCGCCACGTACAGCAGGCGCAGATCCTCCTGCAGGCGTTCGCGGTCGGCCTGTTGCAGCGCCGCGTCCGATGGCTGCAGGTCGAGCGTGGGCGCGCCGTCCTCGTCGTGCAGCACGAAGCTGTCGCCGCGCTTCGTTTCGCGCATTGCGCAGACGTAGGGCAGCAGCACCAGCGGATATTCCAGTCCCTTCGACTTGTGGATGGTGATGACCTGGATCAACGCCGCCTCGCTCTCCAGCCGCGCGATCTTGTCGTCGGCGGTGTCGGCCTGCGGGTCATCGGCCAGGGCGATCTGGCTGGCGAGGTGGCGCAGCAGGGCATGCTCGCCGTCCAGCGTGGTGGCCGCCTGCTGCAGCAGTTCGGCCAGATGCAGCAGGTTGGTCAGCGCGCGCTCGCCGTGTTCGCGAGCCAGCAGCTGCGCGGGCAGGTCGAACCGGTGCAGCAGCTCGTGCAGCATCGCCAGCACGCCCTGCTTCAGCCAGCTGTCGTGCAGCACGCGGAAACGCTCACCGATCTGCTCCCAATACGCCTCGTCACGATTGAGCCGATCGAGCTCGGCATAGTCCTGGCCGAGCGTCGCGGTGGCGAGCGCTGCGCGCATCGCGCGGTCGGAACCGGGCTCGGCACAGGCGTGCAGCCACAGCAGCAGGTCGCTCGCCTCGGGCGAGGCGTAGACCGAGTCGCGGTCGGACAGATACACACTGGCCAGTCCGCGCTGTCGCAACGCCTGGCGCACGCAGGCGGCTTCTTTGCCGCTGCGCACGAGGATCGCGATGTCGCCGGGCAGCAGCGCTTCGAACCCGCCACTTTCGCTGATGAAGCCGCAGTGGCCCTGCTGCGCGGCATCCAGCAGCGACACCAGCCACGCAGCGGCATGGCCGGCCATCAGTGCGTGGTACGCCGCCTTGCTCATCGGCGCCAGATCGGCGGCCCGTGCCAGTTGCATCGCCGGCAGGGGGTCACCGTGAAGCGTCAGGCGTTCATGGCGACCGTGCGCCTGCACCGGCAGGAACGGCAGCGCGTCCTCGCCCTTGCCGTACGCGAACGCGCCCTGCGGATGCTGCTCGGCGTGCTCGAACAACTGGTTGACGGCGTTGACCAGCGGCTGGGTGGAGCGATAGTTCGTATCCAGCGTCCACGTCGGTGCGTCCGCGCGTCGGCGCGCCTGCAGATAGGTGTGGATGTCCGCGCCACGAAAGCCGTAGATCGCCTGCTTGGGATCGCCGATCAGCAGCAGGCCAGTGTCCGCGTGATCGGCGTAGATGCGCTGGAAGATGCGCCACTGCGCCGGGTCGGTGTCCTGGAATTCATCGATCAGGGCCAGCGGATACTGGCTGGCGATGGTCTGTGCCAGCCGTTCGCCGCTGACGCCGTGCAGCGCCTGGTCGAGCCGCTTGAGCATGTCGTCGTAGCCCATCTGCGCCAGCCGCTGCTTGGCAGCGTCCAGTCGATTGGCGATCCATGGCACGGCGTGGGCAAGAATCAGCGGCTGCAACCGATCGCCGGTGGCGCCCGCCGGTGGCAGGTCGTCGATGGCAGCGAACGCGGCGTGCTCGGGGGCGCTGAACTTGACCTTGGTGGCGCTGACCAGCTTGGTCTGGCCGTAGCGCGCCAGCACGCCGGCATCGACCGGTGCGCCAGCGGCCCATTCACGCATGTTGAGCAGGTCACCGGCGAAGTTTTCGGGTTTCATCATGTTGCCCTTGAACGCCCCGGCCTGCATCGCCTCGCGCAGCATCGCCTCGATCACGTCGACCTCGGCGAGCCACCGTGACCTCGCTTGCACCGCCGCCTCGCGCAGCGGCATCAGCACGGCGTGGATGGCCGAGGTCAGATCCTCGACCGGCGCCGGCCTGCGACCGTCCACGCGCAGGCTGTCCGCCGACTGGCGCAGGAATGGCGCGACTTCCTTCTGCAGATCCGCCGGGCTGCGCCACAGCTGGCTGACCTGTTCGGCGTCCCCGCGATCGAGCGCGAAAAAGTGCTGGCGCCAGTAGTCGCGCACGGCCTCGGCCAGCAGCTCGCTCTCGTCGCTGCTGACGGTCTGCACCAACGGATAACCGCTGTCGAAGGCGTGCTGGCCGAGCATGCGCTGGCTCCAGCCGTGGATGGTGTGCACGGCGGCTTCGTCCATCCACTGCGCGGCCAGCTCCAGCTGACGGGCCGCCACGGCGCGCGCCTCGTCGTCGGGGTACTCGTCGATCAGCGCGCGCAGGTAAGGGTCGGCATCGAGGTTGCCGCGAAACGCCGCGGCGGCTTCGCCCAGGCGCACACGGATGCGCTCGCGCAGCTCGGCCGTCGCCGCCTTGGTGAACGTCACCACCAGAATCTGCGGTGGCAGCAGCGGCTTGCCGTGGTCGTAACGGCCCAGCACCAGACGCAGGTACAGCGCGGCGATGGTCCAGGTCTTGCCGGTACCGGCACTGGCCTCGATCAGGCGGATGCCGTGCAGCGGCAGGGTCAGCGGGTCGAGCGTGGCGACCGTCGTCATGCCGCGGCCTCCGCGGGCAGCAGGGCCGCGATGAGCGGTCGGTACAGCGGCAGCCATGCTTCGAAGCCGGCCTGATGCAGACTCTGGAAGTCGGGCCAGGCACGGAGCAGACAGGCATCCTGGCCGCGCTCGCCGACGGACTGGCCGAAGTCGCTGCCGTCATAGCAAGCCGTGGCGGCTTTGCGCGGATCCTTGCCGCTGTCGGCGGCGTCCATCCAGGCGAACGCGCTCCGGCGGGCGATCGGCAGTGGCGACTGCATGCCCTCGCGCAGTGCGGTCAGCAGCGCATCGAGCAGCTGCGTGGCCTGTTCCCGAGGCAGCGCGGCCAGCGTCGGTTGCGCATCGATGCCGATCAGCTGGGTCTGCATCGACAGCCCGTTCGCATTGGCCAGCAGATGGGTCGCCCAGGCACTGGTCAGCTTGTCGAAACGCAGCTTGCCGCCCTTGTCGAGCAGCTTGCCGTTGACCAGTTCCAGTCGGCGGCATCGACCGAGTTCGTCATGACGCAGATCGGTCAGCCAGTCCTCCACCTGCAGGTCGTCCTGGACGTGGCGCAGTTCGACCTTGTCGTCGTCCGGAAGCCAGCGCTGGCAGAGGGCCTGCCACAGGCCGACGAGTCCCTGCGCCTGCTGCGCGATTTCATCCTCCAGCACGCTGCCGAAACCGCCCGGCGGCAGCAGGCCTTCGTCGCCGAGCCGGCGCACGGCAGCCGCCACGGTCTGCTCCAGCCCGGCGTCGGCGTCGGCATCGGCATCGAGGGCGGCATGCAGAACGTTGCGCATCGCCTCATGGCGTTGCAGACCGTCAAGGGCGAACGGCTCGTCGTCCAGCGCGTCGTCTTCCATGTCGCTGAAATGGACCTTCAGCCGCTGGTTGAAGAAACAGGCCACCGGCTTGGCCAGGAAGCGCTGCAGCTGGGCCAGCGTCAACGCCGTCTCCGGCACCCAGGCAGGAAGGATGTCGGCGTTGGCCTTGCTGGCGCCCGCACGGTGTGCCTGTTGCCATTCGCGGGCGTAAGTGAACACGCGCGCATCGTGGCCGGCCTCGAAATAGCGGCGGCTGAAGGGCTGCAGCGGGTACTCGGTGGTCAGCGCCGCCAGCAGATGTTCGCCGGCTTTGGTCGCATCGCTGGCCTCGTCCGCACGATGCCAGCCGGCGGCCAGGTAGTCGCGCAGTTGGCCAACCAGCACCGAGGGCGGCAGCTCGCTGTTGTCGCGTGCGCTGCGGCCGACCCAGCTGATGTGCAGCGCATCGCGCGCCGACAGCAGGGCCTCGAGAAACAGGTAGCGGTCGTCCTCGCGGCGCGAGCGGTCGCCCGGGCGGCTGTGACCGGCCTGCGCCATCAGGTCGAAGTCCGCCGGGGTCTGCCGGCGCGGGTAGTCGCCGTCGTTCATGCCCAGCAGGCACACCACGCGAAATGGAATCGCGCGCATCGGCATCAAGGTGCCGAAGCTGACCGCGCCACCCATGAAGCGCTGCGACAGGCGGCTTTCGTCGATCGACTGCAGCCAGTGCTCGCGCACCACGGTCAGCGGGAGCGGCTCGTCGAAGGCCGCTTCGTCGCACGCCTGCAACCACGCATCGAGCGTGTCGTGCAGCCGGTTCAACCGCAGCGCATCCTCGCTGTCGTCGTTGTCGAAGAAACTGTTCAGCAGCGCATGCAGGCGCTCGACCCAGGCCGTGGGTGTGGCCACCGTGCCAAGCAGTTTCCAGTAGTGCTCAAGCTGATCCAGCAACCCACTCAGCGGGCCGAGCAGGGCGGCATCGAGGCCGCCGATTTCGGCATAGGGGGCAATGCCGTCCAGAGTCTCGCCATCGCCCACCGCGTAGCCGAGCAGCATCCGGCGCAGGCCGAAGCGCCAGCTGTTCTGTTCCAGCGCGGGTAGTTGCAGGCTGCGCTTCTGTTCACCATCCAGCCCCCAGCGGATGCCGGCGCCCTCGATCCAGCGGCGCAGTGTGGGCAGCGCGGACTCGTCGAAGCCCAGGCGAGTGCGCAGTGCGGGGACGTCGAGAAGATCCAGTATTTCGCTGACCGTGAAGCGCGACTCGGGCAAGACCAGCAGGTGTTCCAGCGCCACGATCAGTGGTGCGCTGCTGCGGGCCGACTGGTCGGCGACGCTGCAGGGCAGGTGTCGCGGATCATCCGCCGGCAGCCGGCCGAAGACTGCCTGCACGTGCGGCGCGTAGGTCTGGATATCGGGCACCATCACGATCACGTCGCGTGGCGCCAGCGGCCGACCATCGCGCGCCGACTGTTCGAACAGTGCCAGCAACTGGTCGTGCAGCACTTCGACTTCGCGTTGCGCGCTGTGCAGCACATGGAAGCGCAGCGAGGCGTCGTCGTCGTGCCAGGGTTTGCGCTGTGCCGGTGCAGCCGGCAACGGCAGCAGGTCCAGCACCGCCTGCTGCACCTGCTGCAACAGCCCGACGCCCTCGACATCCTGGAACAGGTCGATGCTGCGCCCGATCGCGGCGAACTGCTGGCGATAGCGGTCCGGCCGGTCGAAGCTGTCGAGCAGGCGGATGTAGTCGCGGCCCTGTTTGCCCCACGCCGCCAGCAGCGGGTTGGCGTGCAGGTGCAGATCCTCGTAACGCGGCAGCGCGGGCAGCCCCGGCTTGCCGGCCTGGCGCCGGTGATCGGCGCGCAACAGTTCGCGATCCTCGATGATGTCGGCCCAGTAATGCCGGCACGGATTGGCGACCACCAGCAGCACCTGGCTGAAGCGGGACATCGCCGTCAGCGCTTCCAACGTCTGCTGGGGTAGCGAGGAAATGCCGAACACCACGATGCGTCGCGGCAGCGCCGCCGGCCGTTGCTTCAGTTCGGCGACGCGGGTGACGAACGCGTGGTGTACGGCGGCGCGATGATGCGCGTGTTCGCCGGGGCCGATGTCCTGCAGCAGCAGGCGCCACAACTGCGGTTGCCAGCGCTGGCCGTTGGCGACGGGCGTGGATTGGCCGCGCAGGTCATCGCGCAGCACATTCCGGCCATGTTCCCAGTCGTCCAGCCAGTCGGCCCGGTAGACCTGGTACTGGTCGAACAGGTCGGCGATTTGCATGGCAAGCTGGAAGTTCTTGATCCAGTCGGGGCCGGAAGTCGATGGATCGGCCGGCTGCTGTGCCGCGTGGAGAAAGTCGCGCAGCGGCGCGAAGCCGTCGTCATGCAGGTGCTGTGGAATCAGTCGCAGCAGCCGCCAGGTCAGCCGTGACTTGTCGAAGGGCGAGGTCGCCGCGACTGCGTCGCGACCGAGCACCGTCCGATACGCGGCCCACAGGAACCGCCCCGGCAGTTGCACGTCGACCGCGGCGCTGATGCCCAGTCCACCGGCGTCGGTGGATCGCGCCAGCGCCAGCTTCAGCCACTGTGCGATGCCGTTGCTCTGCACCAGCATCAGTTCGTCTTCCAGCGGACGCAGCGGCGCACGGGCCAGCCATGCGGCGAGCAGGTCGCGCAGATCCTCCAGCCGGTTGCCATGCAACACCATCAGTCCGGGCTCGATCGGGCCGGGACTTGAGATTGGCGCGGTCACAGCTCGCGATGCTCGTATTCGCTCATGGGCAGATTGTCTCCGAGTGGGCGCAGAATGTCGTTGAAAGAGTGGATGCCGGCGGTCTCACCGGATGCGAACAGGACCCCGCCACATTCACGCAGGCTCTGCGCTGACCGGGGCACAGTGCATGTTGGTGGATGTCCGATGCTGCTGCACGGGGACATCGCGGACGCGGCTCGGGTGTTCCGATCCTGACAAAAAAGTGCAGCTTGCGACTGGATGCGCTCGACTGGCCGCAGTGGACCGGGATGGCATGAAGCAAGTGTCAGCCTTGTTCCGGCCCAGTTTGTCGGCATGGCTTGTTTCTTGCATTTCATCAGGGTCATGGTGCTTATACGGAGCAAGGCTGCGGGCACGGGTTTCTGGCTATCCTGCATCGTCCGAGGTAGCCGCCCAGAGCCCGTGACCGATGGCGTGCGAGCGGAGCTACGACAAACGCATCAGCTGGGCCAAAGAGATGCAGGGGACTTGGTGTTTCGCTCTTTCAGGGATTGAACGTTCAGGGGACAGGGTCGGGAGTGGGGATGGAGAGCCAGCAACAGCCGCACATCGAGCTTCGCGAGCGCTTCTATCAGAGCGTGGCCGAGACGATGACTCTTCTGCATTCGTCGCCCGGTTACGACCGCCGGCTGGCGTTGCTGGAGGTGGCGCGCATTCTTGCCGTCACGATGGATCTCCCGCTGGTCTGGATCGGGCGCCGCGATCTGGGCCATTCCCGGCTGGAGATCACTCCGGCGGGTCCGGCATCGGGGTACGCTGCCTCACTGCAGCTCAGTGACGATGAGCGCGAGCCCGGCGGGCGCGGCCCGGTAGGTGCCGTGCTGCGCGAGGGTCGCGCCCGGATCACGGCCATTGACGCGCCGGAGTTCGAGCCGTGGCGCGCGGCGGCGCGGATCTACGGCTTTGGCTCGTGCATCGTGGCGGCATCCGGAACCCATGACGGCGGCCAGTTGGTCCTGGCGGCGTATTTCCGCCCGAATGGGCCTGCACTGATGGACGAGTTGCTTGACTGGGCGCAGCGGCTGGTGGACGAGCTTGCCCGGTTCTGGGATGACCAGGCCCTGCTTGAACGCAATCTTCGGCTGAGTCGTTATCGTGATGCGCAACGGGCGATCCAGCAGGCGATGCTGCACCAGCCCGACCCTGAAGCGATTTACCTCACGCTGGCGCGCACGCTGGTCGAGGTGGCGGGTGCTGCGGCGGTCGACGTCCTTGCTGTGCAAGGCGACACGCTTCTACGGGTCGCGCTTGCCGGCCCCCTTGCCGACGCCATGGGCATGCTGTCCCCGGCACCAACGCACGCCGACGGGGACCTGATCCTCACATCTACGCTGACCTTCATGCAGGGAACCCCGGTCGTCAGGATCCAGCCATCGACACACGCGGAGATGTCACCGCTGTGGCGTACCGCACCACTGGCGCAGATGGGCGCCATCGGGTGCTGGCCGATCTTCTCGACCTTGGCCGGCGAGATCACGCCGGGACGCGTGCCGGTTGCCGTGTTCTGCCTGGTTACCGAGGAGTTGGAGGCATTCGATGAGGACATGCGTCGGCTGCTCGACGAGATCGCCGAGGCCGCCACGCTTGCGTTGCGGCAGCACAAGCACCGGGACGCGCTGTTCCATGAGCAGGAGCGCCAGACCTTTCTGGCTTTGCATGATGCGCTGACCGACCTTCCCAATCGTCGCGCGCTCGACTATCACCTCGAACGTGCGCTGGTGCGGGCGCAGCGGCACCGACATCTGGTTGCGGTGGGGATGCTCGATCTGGATGACCTCAAGCCGATCAATGATCGCCATGGTCATGAAGCGGGTGACCGGGTCCTGGTCGAAGTGGCGGCGCGCCTGCGTGAAGCGCTGCGATCGGAGGACTATGTGGCACGTCTTGGCGGCGACGAATTCGTGCTGGTGTTCGAGGATGTGGCAAACGCGGACGACATCGATCTGCTGCTGGATCGGGTCTGGCAGGCTTTGCAGCGTCCGATGGACATTGATGGCACGACCATCCGGCTGGGTGCCAGTCTCGGCATCGCGATGTACCCGATCCATGCCGCCGCGAGTGGCGAGCAACTGCTGCGCAGCGCTGATCAGGCGATGTACCAGGTCAAGGCCCACAAGCGGGATCGCACCCGGTGGTGGGCGTTGGCGTTGCCGGAAGGCGCGACGGGTCCATCGACGGAACATCATGCCGCCGCAGCTTCTCCCTACGGTGAGCGTGCTGCAGCCCAGCTCGGTCATCGGCTCGAGACCTGGGACGCGCAGCTGGATGACGCGGTGGAGCGGTTTTTCGCCGAGCTGGTGGTGCAGGAAGGTACCGCCAATATTCTCGGCGTGCTTCCGCCGCCCGATGTGGAGAACGCCAAGACCCATCTGGCACGACATCTGCGGATGCTGCTGGACCCGCAACTCGACTTGCCGGGTCATCGGGCCCGGGCAAGGCGTTCGGGTTTGTTCCATTCGGCCTGTGGCCTGGAGGAAGTGTCGCTGCTGGAAGGCATCGAGCGGCTGCGCGACATCCTGGCGACCACGCTTCGTGTCGGCACACATGCCGACCAGAGGGCCTTGACGATCCTGCTGCAACGACTGGGCATGGAACGCCAGTGGCAGCTGGAGAGCATGCGTGAACTCCAACGTCGCCGCGTTGCACTGATCGCCCGACTCAATGCCCTCGCCTGGTCGGCGGACGGTTATCTGGAGCTCATTCAGGGCGTCGTCGACATCCTGGTGGCGCATGAGGAAATCATCGCATGCACGGTAGGGCGCCCCGCGCTGTCGGGCGAAATGACCTACGAGGCGGTGGCGGGCGCGGCGTTCACGGAGTACCTGCGCGCGCTGGCGGCGGGAGGGGCACGGCCGGTCGGCGTCGAGGAGGGGAATCCGGAGGGCGGCGGCCCCACCGGCAGGGCCTGGCGAACCGCACAGATTCAGCGGTGCCCCCACTACGGCACCGATCCGGCGATGTCCATCTGGCGTGAGATCGCCACACAGATCGGGGTAATTTCCAATGTCGCCATCCCGCTGTGTTCACTGCCGGGCAAGCCGGTCGCCGTGCTCACCATCTACAGCCCCTATCCGGGAGGATTCCAGAGCGAGGATCAGCAGGCCTTTGCCGAGCAGATAAGAACCGTGCTGGATCTTGCGCTCGCGCGCATTGCCCCCCCGCGGCTGGGCGCGGAACTGCTGCCGTTCTTCGTGCGGGAGCGCTGGCGGTCGCTGATCCGCACCCATGCGGTCGAGATGCATTTTCAGCCGATGCTCAGGCTTGCCGATCGCCAGGTAACGGAACTCGAAGCGTTGGCGCGACTGCGTGATGACGACGGGACGCTGCTGGCGCCAGCGAAGTTCCTGCCCGCGTTGAGCAACGCAGACTTGGCGGTGCTGTTTCGCGAAGGGCTGGAGCAGGCGACCCGCTGCCGGCAGACCCTCGTGAAGGCAGGCCACGTGCTGGACGTGTCGGTCAATGCGCCGGCGGTGGCGCTGGAGGATCCTCGCTATGCCGAGATCGCGAGCACGGTATTGGCCGCCAGCAGCTGTCCTGTCGAGGCGCTGCTGTTGGAGATACTCGAGTCCCCGATAGGCACTGAGCACGCGCCGCATGGGACCGAAGTCGGCATGCAGTCGATGAAGGCGCTGGGCGTGCGGCTGGTCGAGGACGATCTTGGTGCCGGTTACAGTTCGTTGATTCGCCTGCGCCAGTGGCCGTTCGACCGGGTCAAGATCGACCAGGCCATTGTCAGACAGGCGACCAGGGACCCGCAGGGCACTTTGCGCTTCATTCGCCAGTTGATCCGGATCGGGCACGATCTCGGCATGGAGGTCGTGGTCGAGGGGCTGGAGTCACCAGGCATGGTTGAAGCCGCGAACATCCTGGGAGCGGATTTCGGACAGGGTTATGCGTTGGGGCGACCGATGCCGCCAGAGGAACTGCCGAACTGGCTTGCGCGCTTCCGCTCCAGTGCAAGCGGGGGCGCTCGGCAGCCGTTGACCGGTCTCGGGGCGCTGGCAGGCGCCTTGCGCTGGGAGGAGCAGTTCATCGCGCTGCCTGCCGACCGGCGTTTCTGGAGCGCGTACGCGAAGGCACGCTGCGTCTCGTGCGAGTATCTGCAAGACAGCGAGAAGGCGTCGCCAGCCTTGATCACCAGTCATCAGGGGATGCACACGGCGGCTGAGGATGGCCCGCTCGATCCGACCTATCGTCTGCAACGCCAGGAGTTCCTGTCCCTGCTGATCGAGAATGTGTTGACGGAAGAGGCCGGCGGCAACCTGGGGGATCCTGGAACGCCCTGACGGTTGCCCGACTGGGCGCGACGGATCGTGTGCCATCGATTCGGCGGCACGCGCTTCCTGCTCCTGGTCGGCAGGCGCCGGAGCTTCGACACGTCCGCTTCGCATCCTTGCGGCCACGATCTCTCCGACAAGGTGTTGTGCGGGCTGATCAGGGAGCGGGCGCATGCGACGTTGGAACGGGTGGGGTGACGATGCCGTCGAGGGGGTGCTGCCGGCGCATGCGGCCGCCTTTCTGGCCAAACGGGTGGGGCCTGGACAGCTGCTCGCCGATGCCACGTTCGCGCAGGTGATGGCCCAGGTGCCGAGGTCGCGACTGCCGGCGCATCCGCTGATCAGCACCGAGGCGGACGATCGCGTGCGTCACGCCCGCGGCCAGAGCCTGCCGGACTGGCTGGCCATGCACTCGGGCGAGTTCGGCGTGTTTCCGGATGGCGTCGCCTACCCGCAGACCGCGCAGCACATCCGCGATCTGATGGCGTGGGCCAGTCAGCACGACGTCATCCTGATCCCTTACGGCGGCGGCACGTCGGTGGTCGGGCATATCAATCCGCCGGCCGGTGACCGACCCGTGCTGACCGTGTCGCTGGAGCGCATGGGTCGGCTGCTGGAGATCGACGAAGACAGCCTGGTCGCCGCCTTCGGTCCCGGCGCCAACGGCCCGCAGGTGGAAAGCCAGCTGCGCGCCAGGGGATTCACCCTGGGCCATTTCCCCCAGTCGTGGGAACTGTCGACCCTGGGCGGCTGGGTCGCCAGCCGCTCCAGCGGGCAGCAGTCGTTGCGCTACGGGCGCATCGAGCAACTGTTCGCCGGGGGCAAGCTGGAGACGTTTTCCGGGACGCTGGAGATTCCAACGTTCCCGGCCTCGGCTGCCGGTCCGGACTTGCGTGAACTCGTTCTCGGTTCGGAAGGGCGCTTCGGCATCCTGTCCGAGGTGAGTATGCGGATCAGCCGGTTGCCCGAGCAGGAACGTTTCTACATGGTGTTCCTGCCCGACTGGAAGCGAGCATTGCGCGCAATCCGGACCCTGGTGCAGGCGCGGGTGCCGCTGTCCCTGCTGCGCCTTTCCAATGCCGTCGAGACACAGACCCAGCTGGCATTGGCTGACCATCCGCGGCAGATCGCCGTGCTGGAGCGCTACCTCGCCTGGCGAGGCGCCGGCGAAGGCAAGTGCATGCTCGCTTTCGGGGTCACCGGCAACCGGGTGCAGAATGCGGCGTCGCTGCGCCAGGTCAGGCGATTGCTGCGACGCTTCGGCGGCGTATCCACCGGGACCGTGCTGGGTCGCCGGTGGGCCGAACATCGCTTTCGCTTCCCCTATCTGCGTCACGGACTGTGGGCTCGCGGCTACCTCGTCGATACGCTGGAAACCGCCACCGACTGGTGTCACGTCGACACCTTGCTGCACCGGATCGAGGCGAGTCTGTCCGAGGGGCTGAGGGAAGAGGGTGAGCGGGTGCACGTGTTTACCCACCTGTCGCACGTCTATGGCGAGGGCTCCAGCATCTACACCACCTTCGTGTTCCGGCCCGCCGACAGCTATGCCGGGACCCTGGCGCGCTGGCGCAAGCTCAAGCGGGTGGCCAGCCAGACCATCGTTGCGAACCACAGCACCATCAGCCATCAGCATGGCGTCGGCCGCGACCACGCGCCCTATCTTCCGGTGGAGAAGGGGGTGCGGGGCATGGCCGCGCTGCGGGCCCTGTCGACGCACTTCGATCCCGACCAGCGCCTGGTTCCCGGCGTGCTGATCGAACGATGAGCGCGGATGTGTGGGATGCGGCATGGCGCACGCGCGCGCTGCCCGAACTGGCCGCGCGGCACTGGGACCTGATCGTGATCGGCGGCGGGATCAGCGGCGCCGGCATTCTGCAGGCGGCGGCGCAGCGCGGCTGGACCTGCCTGCTGCTGGAGCAGCGCGATTTCGCCTGGGGCACGTCCAGCCGATCCTCGAAGATGGTCCACGGCGGCTTGCGTTACATCGCTACCGGTCAGTTTGGCCTGACCCGCGATGCGGTGCGCGAACGCCAGCGGCTGCTGACGGAGGCGCCGGGTCTGGTCGATCGGCTGGGCTTCCTGATGCCGCATTACCGCGGCCGTTTTCCGGGACCGGTGGCCTTCGGCGGGTTGCTGACGCTGTATGACGCCCTGGCCGGCCGCCGCGACCATCGCTATTACCCGCGCCAGCAGCTGTCCTGCCTGGCGCCCAACCTGAAAGGCGATGACCTGATCGGCGCCACGCACTTTTCCGACGCCGTGACCGACGATGCCCGGCTGGTGCTTCGCGTGCTGGGTGAGGCGCGCGCCGAAGGCGGTCAGGCGCTGAACGGCATCAAGGTGACGGCACTGCGGCGAAAGGATGGCCGGGTGGTCGGCCTGGAGGCGCAGGATCGGGAGAGCGGCCAGCGCCATACCTTCCATGCCCGGGCGGTGGCTCAGGCCACCGGTGCCTGGAGCGACCGGTTGCGCCAGCACGAGGGTCCGGCACGCATTCGTCCGCTGCGCGGCAGCCACCTGCTGTTGCCGCGTTGGCGGTTGCCGGTGGCGCAGGCGGTCAGCTTCATGCACGCCGAGGACCGCAGGCTGGTCTTCGTTTTTCCCTGGGAAGGCGCCACGGTGGTGGGTACCACCGATCTGGATCACCACGAATCGCTGGATCAGGAAGCGCGCATCACGGTGGAGGAAACGGCCTATCTGCTGGCCGCCTGCGCCCAGCAGTTTCCCGACGCACACATCGGGATCTGGGACGTGCTGTCCACCTGGGCGGGGGTGCGTCCGGTAATCAGCAAAGGGAAGCCGGGCACGAAGCCATCGGATGAAACGCGTGAGCACGCGCTGTGGATCGAACCCGGTTGCGTGACCCTGGCCGGCGGCAAGCTGACCACGTTCCACCTGCTCGCGCTGGATGTGTTGAAGGCCTGTGCGCGGTTCGTGGACCGCACCGTCCATGGCCAGGACGCACCGGTCTTCCGCGCCTTTCCACTGCCGCCGATGCCGACGCTCAGCTGCGCCCTGCAGCGTCGCCTGGTCGGTCGCCATGGTCGTTCCCTGCCGCAGCTGCTGGCGGTGATGGCGCAGGTCGGCAGCGAGCGGGTCGCCGACACCGACACGCTCTGGGCCGAGCTGGCGTGGGCTGCGCAAGGCGAAATGGTGCTGCATCTGGACGATCTGCTGCTGCGGCGCACCCGTCTGGGCCTGCTGCTGGCCGACGGTGGGCTGGCGCAATTGCCGCGCATGCGTGCATTGTGTCAGTCGCGCCTGGGTTGGGACGATGTGCGCTGGGCGCGTGAGGAGCACGATTACCTGACGCTGTGGCAAAACTGCCATGGTGTGCCCGGCATGAGCCATGTGGCGCGTCATGGCGATGCGTCGTCGCGCGCCGGCGGCGGGCACGTGAATCAACTGAAAGAGGGGGCACCTTGAGCGAGAAAAGCTACCTGCTGGCGATCGACAGCGGCACCCAAAGCGTCCGCGCGCTGCTGTTCGACCTGCACGGCACCCTGGTCGGCAAGGGCCGGGTGGAACTGCAGCCTTACTATGCCGACCAGCCGGGGTGGGCCGAACAGGATCCGGACTACTACTGGGCCAATCTGGGCGAGGCGTGCCAGCGGTTGTGGCAGGCCGTGGACATCGACCGGCGCCAGATCCGCGGCGTATCGCTCACCACCCAGCGCGGCACGGTGGTCAATGTCGATGCGCAGGGCCGGGCGTTGCGTCCGGCGATGCTGTGGCTCGACCAGCGTCGCGCGAAGGTCGAGGGCAGGATCAAGGGCCCCTGGGGCTGGCTGTTCAAGCTGATCGGCGAAGAGGCGACGGTCGACCATTTTCGTGCCCAGGCCGAGGTCAACTGGATTGTCCAGCAGCAGCCGCAGATCTGGGCCAAGACCCACAAGCTGCTGCTGCTGTCGGGTTTTCTCACGCATCGCCTGTGCGATCGTTTCGTCGATTCGGTGGCGTGCTGCGTCGCGTACCTGCCCTTCGACTACAAGCGCCTGACATGGGCCGCGCCCGGTGACTGGAAATGGCAGGCGGTGCAGGTGCGTGCCGATCAACTGCCGCAGCTGGTCAAGCCCGGTGAGCAACTGGGAGTCATCACCGCCGAGGCCAGCCGCCACACGGGCATTCCCGAGGGCCTGCCGTTGATCGCCGCCGGTGCCGACAAGGCGTGCGAAGTCCTGGGGGCGGGCGGGGTCGATCCCCAGACGGCCTGCCTGTCCTATGGCACCACCGCCACCATCAACACCACCCGGCGCAGCTATCTGGAAACCGTGCCCCTGCTGCCGCCTTATCCGGCGGCGATCCCCGACCATTTCAACACCGAGGTGATGATCTACCGCGGCTTCTGGATGGTCAGCTGGTTCAAGCAGGAGTTCGGCCTGTCCGAGCGGCTGCGGGCCGACGCCCTCGGTGTCGAGCCCGAGACCTTGTTTGACGAGCTGGTCCGGGCGGTGCCGCCGGGTTCGATGGGCTTGATGCTGCAGCCCTACTGGTCACCGGGCATCCGCGAGCCGGGGCTGGAGGCGAAGGGGGCGATCATCGGCTTCGGCGACGTGCATACCCGCGCGCATGTCTACCGGGCGATCCTCGAAGGCCTGGCCTACGCCCTGCGCCAGGGCAAGGAGAAGATCGAGAAGCGCTCCGGCACTGCGATCACCCGCCTGCGCGTGTCCGGTGGCGGTTCGCAGAGCGATGCGGCGATGCAGCTCACCGCGGACATCTTCGGGCTGCC
>JAPHUU010000272.1 GCA_026193555.1 Rhodanobacter sp. | reverse complement strand
GGCATCAGCACCGTCGCCTATGCGGGTGATCTGCATGGCCAGGTGTGGTCGTTCGCGCTGAATACCGGAGTCACGGCCTACACCGCTACACCCACCAGCGCCGGCGTCAAGTTGTTCACCGCCGAGGATGCCAACGGCAACGTGCAACCGATCACCGCAGGCATGCTGGCCGGCAAGGATTCAGCCACCAGCAATTTGTGGCTGTTCTTCGGCACCGGCAAGTACTTGAGTGTGGCGGACCTGCCGAACGTCGCCACGCAAACGTGGTACGGCATCATCGTGCAATCCGGCACCAGTGGTCTGGTCAGCAACCTGAGCACCGGTCGCAGTGCGCTGGTGAAGCGTGCGATCGTCGCGGAAACGGCGGGTGATATCACCACCACCCCGCCAATCTCACCGGGCCGGGCGATCACGCCTGCGCCTTCGACCCCTGACATGGCCGGCGAGTCGGGCTGGTACATCGATCTGCTTTCGCCGACCGGTGTGGGTGGAGCCGACGTCCAGCAAGGTGAGCGGATCGTCACTCCCAACCAGTTCCAGGGCAACCAGCTGATCGCAACGACGCGGATTCCCAAGGCCACGGACGCCTGCAACCCCACGGGTGCGGGCTGGATCATGGCGCTCAACCCGTTTACCGGAACAGCCCCGGTGTCGAACTTCTTCGATATCAACGGCGACGGCTCGATCAACAGTGGCGACACGATCACCGTTGGCGGAAAAACGTATACCAGCAGCGGCATCGGATTCACGGCCTTGCCCAACAACCCGATCTTTGTCGGCAGCACGATGCTGGTGAGCTTCGACAGCGGCGCCACGGGCAGCTTCGCGACGTCCGGCTCGGGCGGTTCGCTGCAGCGTGTGTCCTGGCGAGAGTTGATCACCCAATGAGGAACGAACGATGACATGGCTTTTGTCGGACAAGAACGGGCTGGCGTCGATGTTCGGTGCGCATGGCCAGGCGCGGTTGGGCGGGTCTCGCGCGCGCACGTGCCGGTATCGCGAGGCGGGCTTCACGATGATCGAATTGATGATCGTGGTCGCGATCATCGCGATCCTGACGGCGATCGCCTATCCCTCGTACGTCACCTACATCACCAAGACGCATCGGGTGGCGGCGGAGGGCTGCCTGGCCGAATACGCCAATTACATGGAGCGGTTCTATACGACCAACCTCAGCTACAGCAAGACCAGTGCCGCAGTGGCCAATGCATTGCCAGCCATGGACTGTGCTGCAACCCAGCAGACGGGCGCCAATTACACCTACGACCTGCCGGCAGGCAACCTCAGTGTTTCCACCTACACCGTGGAAGCCGTGCCGATCAACGCGCAGCTGACCAGGGATGCCAAGTGCGGCACGTTGCAGCTGGATCAGACGGGCAAGCGCACGGCACTGAATGATCCCACTGACGTGGCGGGGTGCTGGTAAAAGTACAAGGTCGGGTGTGCAGCGCGCCGTGTCCTTGATGCTTCGGCGGCGCGGCTGACTCGACTGCCCCTCGAAGGAGTCAGTCGCCGAGCAGCCGCTCGGCCAGCCCCGAATGGCGACGGGTGCGTTGCCGGGTGGCCAGCTCGATCATCGTTTCGCTGCCGAGCAGGCTGAACCGGTGGCGTGCGCGGGTGATGCCGGTGTAGAGCAGTTCCCGGGTCAGCACGGGGCTGGCTTCATCGGGCAGTACCAGCACGGTGTGCGCGAACTCCGAGCCCTGTGACTTGTGCACCGTCATGGCGTACACCGTGGTCACCTCGCCCAGGCGCGAGGGCGGCACGTGGCGGATGCGCGTGCCGGTGGCCGATCCGGCCCCGGAGCTGGTCAGAAACGCCACCGCAAGCCTCAGCCTGCCGTGGTCGTCCGGCAGGCGCAGGCAGATGCCGACGTCGCCATTGGCCAGGCCGAGGCTGTAGTCATTGTGCGTCAGCATGACCGGGCGGCCTTCGTACCACCCCGTGGCGGATTCGATCAGTCCCTGCGCTTGCAGCGCGTCGGCGACCAACCGATTGAGACCCGCCACGCCGCGTGGGCCATGGCGCAGCGCACACAGCAGCTGAAACCGGTTGAACGCCTGCAGCACGTCGCGTGCCCAGCGATCCCAGTCGGCTGCATCCGCGTCGGCGGCAGGGCGTTCGCGTTGCAGCAGCTCCAGGTAGTGGCGATAGCCGTCCTGCGATCCACCGTGCACTCCGGGCGCGTCGGGACGATGCCCGGCGCTGCCATCGATGGCCAGCCTCGCTGGACAGGCGCTGGGTAGCCAGTCGAGATCGGGCGCGGGCAGACGCAGCAGCGACTGCACGCGGGCGTTGTCGCCCGCGTTCACGGCGCGGGACAGCTGGCCGATACCACTGGCGTCGTCAAAGCGGTGGCTGTATCGCAGCATGGCCACCTGCTGATCCAGCGGTTGCGCGTCGTCGCGCACAAAGGCGCGAATGTCATCCCCGCTCGTTGCGCGCAGCCAGTCGGCACTGGCGAGGCTGAAGTGGCCCGCTTCGGCGCGGCCGCAGAGATCGCCGAGCACGGCGCCGGCCTCGACCGATGACAGCTGATCCTTGTCACCCAGCAAGACCAGCCGTGCCTGCGTCGGCAGGGCGGCAAGCACGGCCGACATCATCTCCAGGTCGATCATTGAGGCTTCGTCGATCACCAGCACATCCAGATGCAGCGGATTGGCATGGTCGTGGCGAAAGCGACGGGTGTCGGGCCGCGCCCCGAGCAGGCGATGCAGGGTGACGACCTCGGCGGGAATGGCCATGCGCACCGCGTCGGTTACACCGAGCTGGGCGATCTGCGTCGCGATGGACGCATTCAGCCGTGCGGCGGCCTTGCCGGTGGGGGCCGCCAGGCGGATGCGCAATGGCCGCGCGTCTTCGCGCAACTGCAGGGTCTGCAACAGGCCGAGCAGACGTACCACGGTGGTGGTCTTGCCGGTGCCGGGACCGCCGGT
>JAPHUU010000148.1 GCA_026193555.1 Rhodanobacter sp. | reverse complement strand
GCTATTTCGCCGGCTTGCGGAAGCGGTAAATGAACTGATCGGTATGTCCGCGTATCGACTTGTCGAAGACCTTGATCGTGTGCGGGTCGGCCGGATTGCGCAGCGCATTGCTCTGGCCGTCGAAGACGAAGCCGGCCGCCTCCACCTGTTGGCGGACGATCGCCGGATCGATCCGGTGCAGCGTGTCGGTATCGGCCATGCCCGACCCTGCCGGCGCCACATGATCGATGATCACCCACAGGCCGCCCGGCTTGAGCGCATCGAACACCTGCTTGTTGAGCACCGCAGGCGCGACCCGGCCCATGAACTT
Organism: Rhodanobacter sp.; assembly: GCA_026193555.1. Taxonomy (GTDB): domain Bacteria; phylum Pseudomonadota; class Gammaproteobacteria; order Xanthomonadales; family Rhodanobacteraceae; genus Rhodanobacter. The sequence goes on along the minus strand of JAPHUU010000148.1, from coordinate 6,735 downwards.
GTCCGGATAGTCGTGGTAGTTCTGTGAGGTGAACACGAGATCCACCGGCTCGGGCGAACTCAACCGAGCGGCCGGCTGGGTCAACACGCTGACATTGGCGTAGTGCGGTTCAGTGGCGAGTTTCCGCGAGCCGGCCACGTCGCCAGCATCCTCCTTCGCGTACTCGTTCGGCCACAACGCATACACATGGCCGGCCGGCCCCACGATGGCGCTGAATACCCTGGTGAAATAGCCGCTTCCGGGAATCAGCTCCAGCACCTTCTGCCCCGGCTTGACCTCGGTGAAGGCCATCACCTCGGCGATCTTGCGGCGAGCATCCTTGGGCGCATCAGCCTGGCGCGCCGGATCGCTGATCGCCTTGTCCACCGTGCTGGCGGCTGCCGCTGGCTGCGAATTTGAGGCACTGGCCAGCGCGGCCTGTGGCAGTGCGAGCGCAATCAACAAGACAAGCATGGTCAGACGCATGACGAACTCCCGGCAGGCTGTGGTTCCGCAAATTGTGCTCCACCACGGCTGCCGCCGCTGTATGCCGCTTGGCACAGGCAAGCGTCACCGCCCCTGCTATCTTGTGAATGTGACGACAACGGCACGCCCGTGCCGGCGCCGAACGCGCTGCCGACCGCAGATGCCGGCAAGACCGCCAGGCGAAGCCACCAGACGCAATCATGGGAGCACACGATGGCGACATTCCGCATCTGGTCCACGCTCGCTGGCGCATGGCTTGCCGGCACCTGTTCGGCAACCGTCGCGCAATCCGCATCCCGGCGGCGGGCCCGGCAGGTCGAGGCATCACGCAAGTCCGAGTGGTCCGTGAAAGATGCCGACAAGCGCAAGGGCCGGCTGGCCAAGTACCCGGTCGTGCGATCGGGGCCTTGCCGGTCAAGGGCAGCGCAGCCAACTGACTGGTTCGCCGAGCCGAAGACACCCCGGCTGCATGGCACCGATGCCATTTGCGTATAAACACCCCGATCGCCGACTGCTGCGCGGCGGCAGGGATCTCCCGCTATTGCTCACACGAAAGAGGCACCAAACGATGACTCAATTGAAGATGCGCCCGTTGCTGGCGGCGACCTGCCTGCTGGCAAGCCTTGGCACAGCCATGGCAGCCAGCCGGGGCGAACACCACGATACGGGCATGCTGGGTTTCAGTGCCGGCGGCGCAACCACCCAGCTGAGCCTCGAACAGCGTTTCGACGCCCAGCTCGATCCAGCCGACCAGCGTGCATGGCTGAAGCAGATGTCGTCCCAGCCCAATCAGGTGGGCGCAGCGCACGACAAGGCCAATGCCGAATTCATGTTGGCGAAGTTCCGCCAATGGGGCTGGGACGCGCATATCGAGACCTTCAATGTGCTCTACCCCACGCCCGAAAAAGTGGCGCTGGAATTGCTGGGGCCGCAGCCCTACACCGCCGCGCTCAGCGAGCCGGCGGTCGCTGGCGATGCCACGTCGGGCGACCGCGAAGGCAGCCTGCCGCCCTACAACGTCTACGGCGCCGACGGCGACGTCACGGCACCGCTGGTCTATGCCAACTACGGCATGCCGGACGACTACCGGGAACTGGCACGCCGCGGCATAGACGTACGCGGCAAGATCGTGATCACCCGTTACGGTGGTGGCTGGCGCGGTCTCAAGCCCAAGCTGGCGCAGGAACACGGTGCCGTCGGCTGCATCATCTACTCCGACCCCCACGACGATGGCTATGCCAAGGGCGACGTCTATCCGAAAGGCGGCTGGCGCCCGGCGCAAGGCGTGCAACGCGGCTCGGTTGCCGACATGCAGCTGTATCCCGGTGATCCGCTGACCCCGGGCATCGGCTCGACGGCGGATGCCAAACGCCTGGCAATCAAGGATGCAAAGACGATCCTGAAAATTCCGGTACTGCCGATCTCCTACGCCGACGCCACGCCGCTGCTGCAGGCACTGGCCGGCCCGGTGGCGCCCTCCGCATGGCGCGGCGCGCTGCCGCTGACCTATCACGTCGGACCCAGCAGTGCCCAGGCGCATCTGACGGTGAAGTCGCACTGGGGGCAGCAGCCGATCTACGACGTGATCGCCGTGCTCAAGGGCTCGACCGAGCCCGACCAGTGGATCGTGCGCGGCAACCACCACGATGGCTGGATGTTCGGCGCGTGGGATCCGCTGGCCGGCAACGTGGCATTGATGGCCGAGGCGAAGGCGATCGGCGTGCTGGTCAAGCAGGGTTGGCGCCCGCAACGCACCCTTGTTTACGCCAGTTGGGACGGCGAGGAGCCGGGCCTGCTTGGCTCCACTGAATGGGCCGAGACCCACGCACGGGAGTTGCAGGCCAAGGCCGTGCTGTACGTCAACTCCGATACCAACGGTCGCGGTTTCCTGGAGGCCGAAGGCAGCCATTCGCTGCAGCATCTGGTCAACCAGGTGGCCGATGGCATCGCCGACCCGGAGACCCACGTCAGCGTGCGCGAGCGGCTGCGCGCGCACCTGCTGATCGACGGCTACGACAAGGATGCCAAGCCCGAGGCCAAGACGATCGCCAAACTGGCGGCGGCCGGCGGCGATCTGCCGATCGGCGCACTCGGCTCGGGTTCCGACTACAGCGCCTTCCTCGAACACCTGGGCATCGCGTCGCTGAATCTGGGCTTCGGCGGCGAAGACGACAACGGCGGCATCTACCATTCGCGCTACGACTCGTTCGACCACTATGCGCGTTTCGGCGATCCGACCTTCGAATACGGCGTGGCACTGTCGAAGCTCGCTGGCCACATCGTGCTGCGTTCTGCCGATGCCGAGGTGCTGCCACTGCGCTTCGGCGACTTCAGCGACACCCTGGACCGCTATGTCGGCGAACTGCACAAACTGGCCGACAGCACCCGCAAGGCCACCAGGCAACAACACCTGCTGCTGGACCAGCACGCCTTTGCACTCGACGCGGATCCGACCCGGCCGCTCGCGCCGCCTGCTCGCGACTCCGATATGCCGGCGATCAACCTCACTCCGCTGGACCGCGTGGCCAGACAGCTGAAGCAGAGCGCGCAAGCCTACCGAATCGCCTACCGCGGGCGTGCCGCCGCCGGCCTGAAACTTCCCGCGACGCAGCGGGAACGGCTGAATGTGCTGATGGGCCGGATGGAACAGGCACTTGCGGATCCCGACGGCCTGCCCGGACGCCCCTGGTTCAGGCACATGATCTATGCGCCCGGCATGCTCACCGGCTATGGCGTCAAGACCGTGCCCGGCGTGCGCGAGGCGATCGAGGGACGCCGCTGGGATGAGGCCAACCGCTATGCCGTGATCACGGCCAGGGTGCTTGACCGCTATCGCGCGCAGCTCGATCAGCTGACCGTGCTGCTGCGCAAGCCGTCCTGAGACGGGACAGCCGGGGACGCCTGCCGGCAATGCATCGCCGGTAGGCAACGAAAAAGCCCGCGAATCGCTTCGCGGGCTTTTTCGTTGTCGTTGCATGGCTGTGCAGCGTCGGGGTCAGCCGCGCAAATGGTTCAGCGCAGTATCGCCGCAGGATCCTGCGCGGCCTTCAATGCGCCGCACAACTGGATCGATTCGCTGGTCTGCGCCAGGCCGCGATCGATGCCCGCTGCATCGCTCATGCGCGAATGAAAGAACGCATGCAGACGCTCGACCTCGGGCGTGGAGCAGCCCCCGCCGGCCGCCAGACGCGGCAGGTAGCCGCCGGCGAAGCTGCCGGTGCGGCCGAGTACCTGCTTGTAGTGCGCGGTGAACCACCGCCACATCGCATTGCGGCCGGCCGCAGTGTCGCGACCCCCCATCAACAACGAGCCCATCTCGCCCACCTTGACCCGCTTGTCCAGCGCAAAGTCGCGTACCTGCCCGGCGAGGGTCGGATCTTCGACGCTCGACAGACCACCGAGAATGCCGTTGCGCAAAGCCGCGTCGCTGGTCAGAGGCAGTTCGGCGATCAGCGCATCGACTGCAGGCTTGCCCTGCTCCTGCACCGCCACGCCGAGGGCATCGCCGAGCAGATCCGGATCGGCGGCGCCCAGGTCGAGACGGCCGTCGGGCTTGCGCTTGAGCGCCGCCTCGCCCTGCTCCAGCAGCGCGGCGCGAACCTCGGGCAGCTTGAAGTCGAACGCCAGCGCGCGCACCAGCGAACTGCGCAGCAGTGGGGCGTCCTCGGACTCGCCGGGCTTGCGTCGATACCCGAGCCCCTGCAGTTGCGGCAGGTAGGCCTCCCTCGCCCACGCCGCAAGACTGGCACGCTGGGCATCGGTGGTGGCCTCGTGGTGATAGATCCACTCGACCTGAGCCAGGGGGGCGGTGGCCACCGCGCGCACCTTCGAAGCAGTCAGCGGTTTCAGCGCCGCCAAGACGTCGCCGGCATCGAGATCGCCATGCGCGAAACCGGCACTGATAGCGTCCGCAAAAGCCAGCTGCTCGGTATCGCTGAGCTTGCCGACTTCGCGGGACAGACCGGCCAGTTCCTGCTTGTCGAGGCTGAAACGGTAGTAGCCGCTGGCATTGGCGTTGGGCATGATCCAGGTCGGCTCGCTGGCACCGGCCAGCACCATCGAACCGGTCGCCTTGTCGAGCATCTCGCAGTCGACCTTGCTGCCGTCGGCGGTGCCGTAGCGCACACATACCGGCACGCCCCAGACCCGTTTTGGATCGCCCTTGCTGCCCAGCGGCAGGTAACGGCTCTGACTCAGCTGCAGGATCGTCTTGCCGTCTTTCTGTTCCAGCTTCATCTGCACGTAGGGCACGCCGGACTGGTCGAGGAAACTGTTGAACGCGTGCTTGAAGGCCACACCCTTGTCAGCCGCACGGGCAATCGCGTCGACCAGGTCGCTGGCCACCGCGTTGCCGAACTTGTGCTTGCGGATGTAGGCACGCATGCCGTTCTGGAACGTCTTCGGCCCGACGTAGGTTTCGAACATGCTGATCACGCCCGCGCCCTTCTGATACGTAATGCCGTCGAACGCGGTCATGATGTCGCCGTTGCCGGTGATCGGCTGACGGATCCGGCGCGCGCTGACCAGGCTGTCGCTCTGCATCGCGCCCTGCGCACCGCGCACGCGGTCGAGGTCGGCCCGATACTCCGGGTGCACCTCCATCGTGACCTTCTGCTGCATCCAGGTGGCGAATGCTTCGTTGAGCCAGATGTCGTTCCACCATTCCAGCGTCACCGTATCGCCGGTCCACTGATGCGCCAGCTCGTGCGCGGTGACGTTGAACGAGCCACGCACGTTGCGCGCCGGCGAATCCTTGTCCAGCAGCAGCAGCCAGTCGCGGAACGTGACCAGGCCGGCGTTCTCCATCGCACCGGCTGCGAAGTCCGGTGCGGCCAGCACGTCGAGCTTGTCGAACGGATAGCCGAAGCCGTAGTAGTTCTCCAGTGCATGGATGATGCTGGGCGTCTCGCTCAGCACGTGCTGCATGCGGTGCGCTTCGCCAGCGGCGGCAATGCCGCGCAGCGGCAGCGGTTTGGCGCGGTAGGCGTCGGGGGCGATGTCCGGTGCGCTGGCGATGCTCCACGGGCCGACACCAAACGCCACCAGATAGGTCGGCAGCGGCAGCGTCGGCGCGAAGGTCAGGGTCTTCCAGCCCTTGCCGGCCGGGGCTTCCTTGATCTGCAGGGTATTGGCGACCGCCGTCTCACCTTCGGGAATGGTGAGACGGATGTCGAACGGGGTCTTGAAGCCCGGCTCGTCGAAACTCGGAAACGCGTAGCGCGCGCTGATCGGCTCCATCTGCGTCATCGCATACGGCCGGCCCTTGGCGCTGACCTTGTACAGCCCCTGCAGCTGCGCGTTGAGCGGTGCGGTGTAGTCGAACGTCAGGGTCAGCTGCTGCGGCTTCATGGTGCTGCCGAAATCCACCCGCACCACGCCGGCCTTGGGGTCGACATCGACGTACTTGGCGGTGCGGGTCTTGCCGGCGGCGTCGGTGACGGTCACCTTGGCGACCTTCAGCTCCTTTCCGTCCAGCCACAGGTGATCCGACGCCCGGTTCAGCTTGACCTTGATCGTGGCGGTGCCGGAGAAATCCTGCTGCGCCGGATCGACCTTGAACGCGATCTGGTAGGACTGCGGCACCGCCCAGCCGGGCAACCTGCCCTGTGGTGCCTTTTCGGCCGGTGCGGCAATGGCAGTGGCACAGCACGCAGCGAGCGCGGTGAGCAACAGCGGACGGATGACCTTGCGCATGGCGGCTCTCTTTTTCGGGCTGGAAATACAGATCCCCAACGCTACGGCGGTCGGCGTGCGTGACCTAGTGCCGGAAGGCATGGCCTGCCGGGACATCGGGTACCCGGGACAAGAAAGCGGTGACGAAGGGGGACTTCGTCACCGTTCGGGGGAGCCCGCGCATCGACAGAGGGAAGGTCATGAAATGCGGGGGGATGTCGCGCAAGAGAACGCAGCCGATGCCTCGAGCGCGGGTTCTCCGCCCGAATCACACCTTCACGACATCCCGCGCCGACGATCGGCATGTTGCAGGTCAAGGTCGGCCCTTGAATTGTCAGAGTTGATGTCTATCATCATGTCGATAGGCACCTTCTATGGATATCTGCCGAGGCCAGCGATGAATCTGCGCGATCTCCAGTACCTGGTGGCCCTGGCCGAACATCGGCATTTCGGCCATGCCGCCGAAGCCTGCTTTGTCAGCCAGCCGACCTTGTCGACGCAGATCAGGAAGCTGGAGGACGAACTGGGCGTGCCGCTGGTCGAGCGCACGCCGCGCAAGGTGCTGCTGACCGAAGTCGGCCGCGATATCGCCGAGCG
>JAPHUU010000307.1 GCA_026193555.1 Rhodanobacter sp. | reverse complement strand
GCGGGCATGAGCTGGACCGCCATCAGCCCCGATCTCACTCGCAACGACAAGAGCAAGCAGGGTACCTCCGGCGGTCCGGTGAGCCAGGACAACGCCAGCGCGGAGTATTACGATGTCGTCTATACCATCGCGCCATCGCCGCTGAGGGCGGGGCAGATCTGGGTGGGCACGGACGACGGGCTGATCCAGTTGACCCGGGACGGCGGCAAGAGCTGGCATAACGTGACGCCCAAGGGTCTGCCGAAGTGGGCCAAGGTGAGCATGATCGAGGCCTCGCACTTCGACGCGGGCACGGCGTATGCGGCGCTGGACGCGCACAAGCTGGACGATTTCAAGCCCTATATCTTCGTCACCCACGATTACGGCAAGAGTTGGAGCAAGTCGGATGCGGGTATCGACGCGCCAGCGTTCCTGCGTGCGGTGCGGGAAGATCCGCGGCAGAAGAATCTGCTCTATGCGGCCACGGAGACCGGGGTGTATGTCTCCTTCGACGCGGGCCAGCGCTGGCAGCCGCTGCAACTCAACCTGCCGGTGACTTCGGTGCGCGACCTCGTGGTCAAGGACGGCGATCTCGTCGCCGCCACCCACGGCCGCGGTTTCTGGATCCTGGACGATATCTCGCCGCTCAGGGAACTCGCCGCCGGCGCGCAGGTGCAGTCCGACCGGCTCTACGCGCCGCGCGAGGCGGTGCGCCTGCATGTGGCGGATGGTGACAGCCTGCCTTACGAATCCGTCGGCAAGAATCCGCCCAACGGCGCGATCCTTTACTACTCTCTGGCGGGCAAGCCCAAGGGCGCGGTGACGCTCGCCGTCAGCGACACAGCAGGCACGGTCATCAAGACCTTTTCCAGCGTGCCGAAACCGGTGGACAACGACCATCCGCTGGAATTTCCCACCGAAGACCACAAGAAGTCGAAGCCGCTGGATACCAAGCCCGGCCTCAATCAGGTGGTGTGGGATTTGAGGCACGAGGCAGCGCCGGACATCGAGGGCGCGTATTACGACGCCGGCGGACCGGTGGCGCCGATGGTGCTGCCGGGCCAGTACACGCTGACGCTGACGGTGGATGGCAAGAAGTACAAGCAGGCGCTGACGGTGGTGAAGGATCCGCGCGCCAAAGTGACGGAGGAGGCGCTGCAGCAGCAGTACCAATTGTTGATGCAGCTCGATGCCGCCACCCGCCAGGATCACGCGGCGGCCAATGCCATCATTGATGTGCGCGCGCAGCTGGCGGGCCTGCAGATACGCCTCGCCTCCGGGAAGAACGGCACGGCGCTGGCGGCTGAAGCGGGGACGCTGGACCAGAAGCTCGCGGGGTTGCTTGAAACCTTCTACCAGTATCAGGCCCACGCGGAGGAATCCGAGCTCAATTACCCAACCGAGCTCAACAGCCAGCTTGGCTACCTCCAGGCTTCGGTGGATTCCGCCGACAGCGCGCCCAGCGCGCAGCAACGGCAGGTCTATGCCATGTTGCGCTCGAAGCTGGATGCGGCGCTTTCCCGCTGGCAGGGTACCCAGACCGAGATCGCCGCGTTCAATGCGAAGCTCGCCAAGGCAGGCGTCGGCGCGGTGTTGGTGGGTGGCGGCAAGAAGTAAGGCCTTGAAAGTGGTGTCAGGTTCATTTCACGCAAGTGAACCTGGCACCTTCATCGACATCACTTCTTCGGGCGCGGATCTGTTCGTTTGGCGCTGAGCTGTTGTCGAATACGTCGTCCGCGCAAGTGTTGACACGCGCGCCAATCGCGGCGCGCCCATCCTCGGTGAGGGCGCAGCCTTTCAGCGTGTCGAACAGGTACTCGATGACTGCCTGGAAGTGCTCGGGCATGCATTTTCCGCCCCAGATGGCGGTGAAGCACTGTGCGACCGATGCAGGTCGCCGGCCCGCCCAGCGCGCCCGGGAAAGCCTCAGTCGCCGACTCCTTTCGGCGCCTCATGGCCCGCAGGTTTTGTGGCGAGAATCCGGTCCAGGTAATCGGTCTTGCCCGGCATGCGGATCAGGTGCGGATACTTCAGTCCGCCGTCGTAGTTGACTGGATGGATCTCGGTGGCGCCATCGCCTTGCGCGAGCATGAGCAACGGCTTCCTGTTCTGTTGCGCCCGGGCAATTTCATCGCGCAACACTCGCGTGCTGTACTGATGGCCATTGATGGCGATGAGCTTCATGCCCGGCGCAAGCCCGGCCTTGAACGCTGGCCCGTTCCACAGCACGTCCTGGATCTTGCCGTCACGGTCAAGGAACAAACCCACCGAGAACATGGCATTGACGCCGCCGATGCTGAGCTCCCCTTCGCCGACGTTTTCGAGCGCATTCTGATACCTCGAAGGTTTGTCGGTGTAGGCCAGCTGCCAGCCGCTGGCCTCGATGCCGGACAGCAGTGGCACCTGCTCGCCCACACCGTCCAGCCACTGATGCAGGAAGCCGGCCCAGTCGTACGGCTGCACCGCATTGAGTGCGCTGACGATGTCGTCGAAGGTGTAGGTATGCGTGATGAAGCTGCCATCGTCGACGCTGAAAAAACGTTGCGCGAAGTCGTCGATGGAATGGCGGTCGTGGCTCAGTATCCGGATTTTGGTATCGACGGCGAGCCACAGCAGTTGCCCTTCGCGGTAGAAGTCGACCTGCCGGCTCCAGTTCGCCCAGGCGTTGGGTGAGTCGTAGAGCAGCTGCGCGGCGACGGTGGTGTCGATCAGCGGTCGCCACGCGCGGCCGGTCTGGTGTGCCATGTCGGCCGCGCGGTAGGCGACCGCCTGGCGCCAGGTATCCGCCGACCACAAGCCGCTGCGCACAGTCAGGATGTCGCCCAGATAGACCGTGAGGCCCTCATACATCCACAGCATCCGCGCCTGTTCGGGACGTTCGAAGTCGGGTTGCCACAGATTCATCGGGCGCAGAAATTTGCCGTTCCACGAATGAGTGTATTCGTGCGGAAGCAGCGAGCCGTCGAGCATGAAATGGTCAGCGTCGGCAAACATCCTGGCGCCGCCGCGGGCCCGGTCGTCGCTGGACTGGTGGTGCTCCAGGCCGCCGTGCGAGGTGTAGTCGCTCAACACCAGCAGCAGGTGGTAGTCGTCGTAGTGATGTGCGTGGAACAGTGCCTGGGCCTGCTCGATCAGCCGACGATAGCCGGCGATCTTCGCCTCGGAGATGCCCAGCGCGGCGGCATCATCACCCACCATGTCGAGCGCGCGGTGCACGGAGGAGCCGGTCGGCGTGAGGTCGACCTCGCGGAAATATTTCCCCGCGATCACCGGTGAATCGACCAGCGTGTTGAGCGGCACGGGTTTGAATGTGATGCGACCGTCGGTGTTCTTTTCCGTGGTCAGCGCACTCGCATGGCGCCAATCGGCGGGGATGATCAGGGTCGGTTGATAGATCTGCAGCCGGGTCGGGTAAGCGGCCTGGTACAGCACCACGTGATCCCAGGTGAGATCCATGAGCTGCGGCGTGATCCGGCTCGGGTCGGGGAACTGGAAGCGGATGTCGATCCGGTCCGCGCCCGCTGGCACCGTCAGATGGAACGTGAACATGTCCACGTCATCGCGATGCCAGTCGATCCGCTTGCCGCCGGCGGTGATCTGCAGACCCATGATCGCGCTGATCGGCCCGTCCGGTGAGTGATCACCGGGGATATATTTCGGGTAGTAGAGCGTCAAGGGTCCCGGCCTGACCGGCATCACCTCGTGTACGTACAGAATTTTCTGTGCCGGATCGGGCAGATGCACCGTCAACGCCACGGGGCCGGCCGGAACCTGCCCATGCCCCTGAGCCATGCAGGACGTGGACGCAGCGACAGCTATCCCCCACAGCAGCAAAGACCATCGTTTCATGTTTCACCTTCAAGTACCCGGGCGGGTCAGTCTGCGCCGAATGGGCAATTGATGCCGTTCGACAAGTGATCAATGGGGAACGGCAAAAAAGCAAAAGGGACGGCAAAAGGGAAAAGGGTACGGAGATGATCAAGCCTGGAACGGATGCGGCCGGAGTGCAAACGTCTTGCTCCTGCGATTGCCGAGCAACCAGGACCTGCGGCTCCTTTCCAGGTGACGACAGCCTTGCTGAAACGGTTCTGCCTGGTGCGGCGCGAGATCAGCAAGAAATGGACGGATACCGATCCGCGACTGGAAGGACGCGCCCAACCGCTTTACGATCCAGTTCGTGGAACGACTTCCTCAGCCGCAACTCAAATCCCTTGTACAAGAGATCCTGCACACCCTCGCATGGGGGTACTCGGGAAAGCGCTGTCAGGTTCACTTCCTGTCGTTAACGTGGCGAACCGAGCCACCCTCTTTTTCTCGCAGACCAGTTATGCCCCTACCCACGATCGTCCTTGGTGCCGGCCTCAGCGGCCTGTATGCCACGCGCCTGTTGGAGCAGCGTGGCCGCGACGTGCTGCTGGTCGAGGCGCGCGAGCGCGTGGGCGGGCGCATCGTCAGCGTGGCGACAGGCGACGGCACGCATGGCTGGGACATGGGTCCCTCCTGGCTATGGCCGGCGATGAATCCGCGCGCGGCGCGGCTGGTCGACGCGCTCGGGCTGGTGCTGTATCCGCAGCATGTGGACGGCGGTGCGGTGATGGAGGATGCCAGTGGCCGCCTGCAGCGTCTGCCGCACACCTGGGCCACGGAACCGCCCTCGATGCGCGTGGCCGGGGGACTTGCTGCGTTGGCCGAGGCGCTGGGAGGCGCCCTGCAGCGAACCACGATCCGGCTGGGCACACGCGCAAAGGGCCTGCGCCTGATCGATGAAGCGACGGTCGAAGTGAGGTTGGAAGATGGCGACGCCCTGCGCGCCACGCAGGTGATCAGCACCTTGCCGCCGCGCCTGCTGGTCGACACGCTGGCGTGGGCACCTGCGCTGCCCGCGGACTGGCAGGCGGCGCGGCGGGCGACGCCGACCTGGATGGCCGGGCAGGCGAAGTTTCTGGCCACCTACGCGGAGGCGTTCTGGCGCAGGGACGGCCTGTCCGGCATGGCGATGAGCCAGCGCGGGCCGCTGGTGGAGATCCACGACGCCAGCGATGCCGCCGGCAACCACGCGGCGCTGTTCGGCTTCGTCGGCGTGCCCCATGCCGGGCGCCGCCAGCTCGGTCGCGACGGCCTGGTGCGGCTGGCGCTGGCGCAGCTGGAGCGCGTGTTCGGACCGCGCGCGGCGGCGCCGCAGGCGGTGCACCTCAAGGACTGGACTGAAGAAACCTGCACCGCCACGCCCGCCGACGCGGCGCCGTCGGCCGGGCATCCAGCCTATCCGCAAGCCGCGCTTCCGTCACCCTGGAATGGCCGTGTGCATCTGGCCGGAAGCGAGTTCGCAGGCGATTTCGGCGGCTACCTGGAAGGCGCGCTGGAAGCGGCCGAACGCGCGGTCGCCACGGCCTGTGCCGTCCCCGAAGACCGGGACGGAGGAAGTTGAATCCCGTCTCGTGCGGATACCTCGCGCCTTGTCCGCTCCGGTCGTCGCATGCCGCCGGCCTGCCGAGTGTGTTCCCGGCCATCGCCTGCGCATCGGGCACGGCGTGACCCGGCCCTCTTCGGGTGCCGTGATGCTAAGTTGGGCGAATCCTTGGGTTTGCTTGCTGGAGTTCATCATGTCCCTTGTCTCTCCCGCAGTGCTTCCGGCGGGCACCCGCCGCACGGTGGCAGGTGTTGTCGTGGCGCTGTCGATCGCCTTCGTGGCGGGTGCCGCAGGCGCCCAGGTGCCGCCGCCGCAGGACATGCCGTATCCGGGCACGGTCACGATCCATGTCGATGCCAGCAATACGTCGCAGGGCATCTTTCGCGTGCACGAGACGATTCCGGTCCGGCCCGGCGCATTGACGCTGCTGTACCCGCAGTGGATTCCCGGCGACCATTCGCCGAGCGGTCCGGTCGCGATGCTCGCCGGCCTCAGGCTCAGCGCCGGCGGCAGGCCGCTGGCGTGGACGCGCGACAAGTACAACGCATACGCCTTCCACCTCGACGTGCCCGCGGGCGTCTCCACCGTCGATGCGGATTTCCAGTACCTGTCCGGCCGCACCGACAGCGAAGGGTTCGAGATGACCGACCGCATGCTGGATCTGGCATGGAGCAAGATGGCGCTCTATCCGGCCGGCCATTTTTCGCGCGACATCACCTTCGCGCCCAGCGTGACCTTGCCGCATGACTGGCAGTTCGGCAGCGCGCTGGAACGTGCTGATCACGATCGGGCCGCGCCGTTGGGTGACACCACCACGTTCAAGCCGGTGCCGTTCAACACGCTGGTCGATTCGCCGATCTATGCGGGTCAGTATTTCAAGCGCGTCGACCTGACGCCGCCCGGTGGCGCGCCAGTGCATATGGACATCGTCGCCGATGCGCCGAAGTATCTGGTGATGACGCCCGAGCAGCTGAAGGTGCATCGCGCGCTGGTGACGCAGGCGACCATGCTGTTCGGCTCGCACCATTACGATCACTACGACTTCCTGTTTTCGCTGTCGGATCAATTGAGCGGCAACGGCCTGGAGCATCACCAGTCCAGCGAGAACGGCCTGGGCGCCGACTACTTCACCGCGTGGAAGGACGCCGCGCCCGGTCGCGACCTGCTGGCGCACGAGTACACCCATTCGTGGAACGGCAAGTTCCGCCGTCCGGCCGACCTGTGGACGCCCAACTTCAACGTGCCGATGGGCGATTCGCTGCTGTGGGTATACGAGGGCCAGACGCAGTACTGGGGCTTTGTGCTGACGGCGCGCGCCGGCCTGTGGACGCCCGAGCAGTTCCGCGGCGCGCTGGCCATGGCCGCGGCCAATTACGACCGCAACCGCCCCGGTTTCGACTGGCGTACGCTCGAGGACACCACCAACGATCCGATCGCCGCGCACCGCTCGGGCCTGCCGTATCGCAGCTGGCAGATGAGCGAGGACTACTACAGCGGCGGGCAGATGCTGTGGCTGGCGGTGGACGCGAAGCTCCGCGCGCTGACGCATGGCAGGAAATCACTGGACGATTTCGCGCGTGCGTTCTTCGGCGTCGACAACGGCAGCTTCGTGACGAAGACCTACACCTTCGACGACGTGGTCGCGGCGTTGAACGGCGTGGCGAAGGATGACTGGGCGAGCTTCCTGCGCGCGCGCGTCGATGCGCACCAGCCGCCACTGCTGAGCGGCATCGCGGCATCGGGCTGGAAGCTGGTCTACACCGATCGGCAAAGCGCGTACGAAAAGCAGTACGACAGCCGGCCGGAACCGTCCCGTCACCTTTACAATTTCGCCTGGTCGATCGGCCTGACGATGAACAAGCAGGGCCAGGTCAACGACGTGCGCTGGAACGGGCCCGCGTTCAAGGCTCGCGTCAGCACCGGCGCTACGCTGGTCGCGGTGAACGGCCAGACTTATACCAGCGACGTGCTGAAGGATGCGATCGCCGCGGCCAAAGACAGCAAAGCGCCGATCCAGCTGCTGCTGAAGTATCAGGGCGGATACCGAACCGTGCCGGTGGACTACCACGGCGGCCTGCAGTACCCGCATCTGGTACGTATCGAGGGCACGCCGGATTACCTGAGCCAGATCATCGCGGCGCGCAAGTAGAAGTCGCGACACCGGGACGGAGGAGGTCAATTCCCGGCCGGGAGCGCGTTGCGCACAACGCAGCGCGTCGGGCCCTTCGCGCGGTTCAGCGCCGTGCCGCCAAGACGCCGTCCAGCGCCAACTGCGTCCTGAACCCGGCCTTCTCCAGCCGCCTTGAGACTTCGCGCGGCACGTCGCGGCCGCTGGTGAGCTTGTTCGGGCTGCCGGTGTAATGGAACAGGCGCCCGCCGCGGCGCAGCACGCGTGCCAGCTGGTCGTAGAACGCCTGCGAGTAGAGCTCGCCGGCGATGCCGAAGCGCGGCGGGTCGTGCAGCAGCGCGTCGACCGAGGCGTCGGCGAACTGCATGATCGCCTGCGACACATCGGCATGAGCCAGCTGCAGGCGGCCGCCGCTTGCCGGCGCATCCGGATCCGGCGACCACGGATTGAGCGTGCGCAGCCACAGCACGTCGGCGTTCTTCTCGAACGAGTGGATGCGCGCCACGCCCGCCTCCAGACAGCAGGCCGCGAAGTAGCCCAGACCGCCGCACGTATCGAGCAGCACCTTGCCGCGCGGCTCGACCAGCGCCACCTTGCGGCGCGCATCCTCGAACGGCGACTGCCTGGACGTGGGCAGCATCTTGATGCCGTCGATCTCGAAGGTGGGCGCGCCCCACTCGGTGGGCACCAGCTTGATCAGCGCGCCGGCAAAGCGCGCCGCCGGCGCGAATTCGTCGCCGTCCCAGACATGGATCGTGCGGTCTTTCAGCTTGTGCGGATACGGATAGCGCTGGCCGCGCCACTGCCAGGCGTCCGCCTGCAGCACCACGCTGTCGTCCGAGCGCCCCAGATCCAGTGAGCCGATCCATTCACCCGCACCGGCATCGCGCGCGGCCAGCAGGGCCCCGGCGATCGGGCGGGTGAGCAGGGGGCCGGAATAATGCGACACGACGGAAAAACTCCTGGGACAGCGGCAACTGGTCGCAACGCGACGAAGGCGCGGCATCGTAACCCACTGGCGGGGCCAAAGCTGTTGAAGAACACAAAGCGATTCAGGGAGACGGGTCGAGCTACCCAGCTCCGGGCCCACTTCGTCAGGCGCGCGTTCGTGCCCTTCAACGCGCCATGACATCCGACCGATTACCCTCGCGGCCATGCAAGAGCGCCGGAATTTCCTGTGGAAGTTGGCCCGCATCGCGCTGGGCGCGGTGGGAGGTGCAGTCGTGAATGACGTTGGCGGCATGGTGTCGGGTGGCTCGCCCGGGTCGGGGGCCGGGATGCCGGTGAGGTTGTTCCTGTGCGGTGACGTGATGCTGGGTCGCGGCATCGACCAGATCCTGGCCCATCCGTCCGACCCGGTGCTGCATGAGGACTACATGCACGATGCGCGCGGCTATGTGGTGCTGGCCGAAAGGGTCAGCGGCCCGATTCCGCGCCAGGTCGTCGCCACCTATGTCTGGGGCGAGGCGCTGTCGCAGTGGCAGGCGCGAAAGCCCGACGTGCGCATCATCAACCTCGAAACCAGCATCACGCAGCACGACAAGCCCTGGCCCAAGGGCATCAACTACCGGATGCATCGGGGCAACGTCGATGTACTCACAGCGGCGCAGATCGATTGCTGTGTGCTGGCGAACAACCATGTGCTGGACTGGGGGCGCGAGGGCCTGAGCGAGACGCTGGCGACGCTGTGCGCGGCCAGGATCGAGGTCGCCGGTGCCGGCGCGCGGCTGGCCTCGGCGCGGGCGCCGGCGGTGCTGCCGCTTCCCGATCGGCACCGCGTGCTGGTGTTCGCGGCGGCCACCGGGGACGCCGGCGTGCCCGAATCCTGGGCCGCGAGCGGGGAGCAATCGGGCGTGCATCGTCTGCCCGATCTGTCGGCGGACGCCGTGGCGGGAATTGCCGCCGAAGTCCGCCGTCACAAACGCGCTGGCGACATCGTGGTGTTCTCCATCCACTGGGGTGGAAACTGGGGCTATGGGATCGCGCCGGGGCAACGCGCGTTCGCGCATGCCCTGATCGACGAGGCCGGTGTGGACCTGGTTCATGGCCACTCCTCGCATCACCCCAAGGCGATCGAGGTGCATCACGGGCATCTGATCCTGTACGGCTGCGGCGACTTCCTCAACGACTACGAGGGCATCGAGGGCCATGAGCCGTACCGGGGTGCGCTGGGCCTGATGTATTTTCCGCGCATCGACGCGGCGGACGGCCGCCTGCGCGAACTGGCCCTGGTGCCAACCCGCATGCAGCGGTTCCGCATCTGCCGGGCGTCGGCGGACGACCGGCAGTGGCTGCTGGCCAGGCTGCGCCGGGAATGCAGGCGGATGGGATGCGACGTCGAGGAAGCGCCCGATGGCGCCTTCGCGCTGACGTGGTGACGGCGTTGCAGTCATGCAGTGCCTGAACGGGGGCAGAGTGAGCTACCCCGTTCGCTCCGTCGCTCGGTCCCGCCGCGATGGTCGGAAAGTGCGCTCCGACGCCGTTTCTACTGCGGTTTGCTCTCCTGCTTGCTGGCAGCCTCGCGTGCTTCGCGCTTGCGCGCGTCCTTCTCTTCCTGCTGCTTCTTCTTTGCGATTTCGCGCTGGCGCTTTTCGTACGAGTAGTTGGGCTTGGCCAAGGACATGTCTCCATCAAGGGGGTACTACTGTAATACCTTGCGGCGTCCGGTGCGTCGCGGCAGCTCCTGCGGCTTGGCTGCGAAGCAGGAAATGCAGCGTGGCAGCGGCATCGGTCATGAGCGGAGCCAGAGTCCCACGACCCTGTCGTTTGCCAGCGCATTTTCCGGACGGCGATCGCGCGCGCATGGCCGAAAAGCGTCGCCGCTGCTGGGCACGGGGCGCAGACGTGGTTCGCCAGACGTCGCATTGCCGATGTCGCGGGTATCGCGTATCAATGGCTGACAAGCGCCGGGCAGCGGCCTGCGCGGAGGTGAAT
>JAPHUU010000445.1 GCA_026193555.1 Rhodanobacter sp. | reverse complement strand
TGCGAGGCCGACGCGCGGCGCAGCGCGGCGTTCCACGCCAGGTAGCCGACGAAGGTCGGCGCGATGCCCAGCCACAGCAGCGCGGCGACATGCGACCACGGCGCCAGCTGCAGCGCGGCGCCGATTCCGCCGGCAAATGGCAAGGCCCCCAGTGTGCCCGCGAACAGCGTGAAGGCGGTGACACCGATCATGCTGCTGCGTGCAAAGAACGACCTCAAGCCGACGAAGAAGATGGACGAGGCGAGCACGCTGACCAGTACCAGCGCGGCCATCGGCTGGAACCTCACCTGCTTGCCGCTGGCCAGCACCACCAGCACCACCCCGACCAGGGCCACGCCAAGACCGGTCAAGGTGCGTGCGGACAGCCGTTCGTTCAGCCATACCGCCGAGACCGCCGCGGTGGCGGCCGGCGCCAGCGAAATCAGGATCGACGCGGTGCCGCTGGCAATCCGGGTTTCGGCGTAGTTGAGGCACAGGTGGTACACGGTCAGGCCGATCACACTGAGGAGTGCCAGCTGCGGCCAGTCGCGTCGCGCCGGCAACGGCGCCCGCTTCACCGCCAACAGGGTGGCAAAACAAATCGAGCCGACGGCCAGCCTCGCGAATGCCACTTCACCGGGAGTAAACGAAGACAGCGCGTAGGCGATCGCCGCGTAGGCCGAGGACCAGGTCAGCAGGGCGATGCCGATCGCCGCCAGGGTGCGGCCATCGAGGTGGTCGGAGGTATGCATGAGAACGGATTTCGGGGAAAGGAGTGTGCGCATCCTACGCTGGCGCCGGAATAGACGGAACCACGCACCGGGCGCCCACCAGCGGGGTCATGTCGTTCAGGAGCCCGATGATGCGATCTGGATGGACTTCGCCTTCCCAACCAGTACTTTTGTCACGGTCGCAGCTCGGGCAAGGCCCGCATACTCGACCACAGGTTCGTTCAGTCGAAAGGGGTTTCCATGCGCTACCTGATTTCCTTCCTGATGGCGGGAGCGTTCGCGCTCGCTCCGCTCAGCGCCAGTCATGCCAGTCAGACTGCATCGACCACCAAAACGCAT
Organism: Rhodanobacter sp.; assembly: GCA_026193555.1. Lineage (GTDB taxonomy): Bacteria > Pseudomonadota > Gammaproteobacteria > Xanthomonadales > Rhodanobacteraceae > Rhodanobacter. The sequence continues at coordinate 10,768 of JAPHUU010000445.1, read as the reverse complement.
GCGGACAAGCCCGCGGACAGCACTGCTGCGGCGAAGCCGGTCACCGAGACAGCCAAGCTCAGCCATCACAGCATCACCCTCAACGGCCACGCGCTGAAGTACACCGCCACCGCCGGCACGCTGATCATCCGCGACGACAAGAACCAGCCACAGGCCAGCGTGTTCTATGTCGCCTACACGCTGGACGGCGCCAAGGCCGGGCATCGGCCGCTGACGTTCCTGTACAACGGCGGGCCCGGCTCCTCCAGCATGTGGCTGCACATGGGCTCGTTCGGACCGGTGCGGATCAACACCGCCAGTCCCGCGGCGACCGCACCGCCGCCCTATCATCTGGTGCCGAACAAGGACAGCCTGCTGGACAAGACCGATCTGGTCTTCATCGACGCGGTCGGCACCGGCTACTCGCGACCGCTGGGCAAGGCCACCGGCAAGGATTTCTGGGGCGTCGATCAGGACGTTTCAGCGTTCACCCGTGCGATCCAGCGCTATGTCACGGTCAACCAACGCTGGAACTCGCCGAAGTTCCTGTACGGCGAAAGCTACGGCACCACCCGCTCGGCGGCGCTGGTCGATGCGCTTCAGGACAAGGGCATGGCCTTCAACGGCGTGATCCTGATGTCGTCGATCCTCAACTACGGCATCCGTAACCCGGGCTATGACGAGATCTACGTCGGCTACCTGCCGAGCTACGCGGCGGCCGCCTGGTACCACGACAAGCTCGCCCACAAGCCGACCGACCTGAAGACCTGGCTCGACCAGGTGCGCGCCTGGGCACAGGGGCCCTATGCCGCCGCGCTGGCACAGGGCCAGAACCTGCCCGCGGATCAGCGCGACGCCGTGGCGAAGCAGCTGGCAGCCTATACCGGGCTGTCGGTGCAGTTCGTCAAGGACGCCAACCTGCGGATCAACCTCGGCCGCTTCCGCAAGGAGCTGCTGCGCGACCAGCGCCTCACCCTGGGCCGCTTCGACAGCCGCTTCACCGGCACCGATCCCGATGCCGCCGGCGAGGACCCGGACTTCGACGCGTCGTCCGCCGGCATCAGCGGTGCCTTCGTGGCGGCGTTCCACATCTATCTGGACACCGAGCTGGGCTACCACACCAAACTGGACTACCGGCCCACCTTCGACGATATCAACAAGGGCTGGGACTGGAAGCACAAGGCCGCCGATATCGAGCGCCCGCTGCCGCTGCCCTACGTCGCCGGTGACCTGGCCCATGCGATGCGCACCAACCCCAACCTCAAGGTGCTGTCGGTCAACGGCTATTACGATCTCGCCACGCCGTTCTTCAACACCGAATACGACCTGGCGCACATGAATCTGGATCCGTCGCTGCGCGGCAACCTGCAGTTCCTGTACTACCCATCCGGGCACATGATCTATCTCAACACCGACGCGCTGCAGCAGCTCAAGGGCGATCTGGCCCAGTTCTACGACCACGCCGCCCCGCAGCACTGAGTAAGGAACCCAGCACCATGCGCAAATCACTGCTCGCCCCGCTCGCGATCGCCCTGCTGCTGAACCTGGGCAACCCGGCCCACGCCGCCGATACGCCACCGGCCGCCGCCAAGGAACAGGCGGCCAAGGACGTCAAGAAGGACGTGTTGCCGATACCGCCGGAACGCAGCGTGGTCACCACCCACAGCGTGCGGATCGACGGCCGCGGCATCAACTACAAGGCCACCGCCGGCACGTTGCTGATCAAGGACGACAAGGACAAGCCCACCGTCAGCGTGTTCTACGTGGCGTACACCGTGGACGACGGCAAGCCGGATCGGCGCCCGGTGACCTCCATGTTCAACGGCGGCCCCGGCTCCTCCAGCATGTGGCTGCACATGGGCTCGTTCGGGCCGGTGCGGGTGGCCAACAAGGGCGACCAGCCGATCCCGCCGCCGCCGTACCAGACCGTGCCGAACCAGTACAGCCTGCTCGACAAGACCGACCTGGTGTTCATCGATGCCCCCGGCACCGGCTATTCACAGCTCGTCGGCGCCGCCGAAGGCAAGAACTTCTATGGCGTGGATCAGGACGCCGCTGCATTCGCGAAATTCATCACCCGCTATGTCGGCGACAACCATCGCTGGAACTCGCCGAAGTTCCTGTTCGGCGAGAGCTATGGCACCACCCGCTCAGCGGTGCTGGTGAAACTGCTGCAACAGCAGGGCATGGAGTTCAACGGCGTGGTGCTGATGTCCTCGATCCTCGATTTCAGCGTGTGGGCGAACACCGGCGTCGACCACACTTACATCGTCAACCTGCCGACCGAGGCGGCGATCGCCTGGTACCACGACAAGGTCCCAAACAAGCCCGCCGATCTCGCCAGCTTCCTGGCCAGGGTGCGCCAGTTCGCCAGTACCGACTACACGCTGGCGCTGGCCAAAGGCGATGCGATCGACCCGGCCGAGGCCGACCGCATCGCAAACCAGCTGAGCCAGTACATCGGCCTCTCGCCAACCTATATCAAGGAAGCGAATTTGCGCATCGGCCCGAGCCGCTTCCGCAAGGAGCTGCTGCGCGACCAGCGTCGCACAGTGGGACGTCTGGACGGCCGTTTCGAGGGCATCGATCCGGATGCGGCTGGCGAAACTCCCGACGGCGACGCCGCCAGCGACGCGGCTACCGGCGCCTATCTGGCCGCGTTCAACCAGTACGCCGCCAGTGAGCTGAAGTACACCGAAGAGCGGGCCTACCTGCCCAACAACTACGCCGTGATCAATCACGGCTGGGACTGGAAGCACAAGCAGGGCCGCGGCTTCGGACTCACCCAGGCACCGTATGTCGGCAGCGACCTGGCCCAGGCGATGCGCCGCAACCCGCATCTGAAGGTGTTCTCGGCCAACGGCTACTACGACCTGGCCACCCCGTTCTACGCCACCGAATTCGATCTGGGCCATCTCGGCCTGGATCCGTCGATCCGCAAGAACATCGAGTTCGGCTTCTATCGGTCCGGTCACATGATCTACTTCGACGTCGACGCACTGAAACAGGTGAAAGCGGATCTGGCGCGCTTCTATGATCAGGCCGCGCCGCACCAATAGGACAGCTGACCGCTGAGAGCACGCCGATGATCCGCAAGCCCGCCGATACCCCGCCACCCGCTGACGACACACCGCAGGATCCGCAACGTCGGCGCCTGCTCGGCGGGCTGGTGCTGGGTGGCGCGGCGCTTGGCCTCGGGGCGTGCCAGCCCGGTGCGAACCCGCAGGAAGGCACCGCCGAAGCCCACCCGGTGTCGTCCGAGGCGCTGGACGGTCTGCTGCGCCGGCACATACAGCACGTGGTCGTGCTGTATGCCGAAAACCGCAGCTTCAACAACCTGTTCAGTGGATTCCCGAGCCTGCAGCAGCCGCTGGATGCGGTGCCGCCCGAGCGCTACCGCCAGCGCGACCGCAACGGCGAGCGGTTCACCACCCTGCCACCGATCTGGCAGGGCCTGGTGCCGCACAAGCAGGTGGTCAACCACCGCAGCTACAAGATTGGCGAGGATGAGATCACCGGCCTGCCCAACGCGCCGTTCGCGCTGCGCACACCCGCCGGCGAACCACTGCCGCATGGCGTGGTCACCCGCGACTTGGTGCACGCCTTTTATCGAAACCAGCTGCAGATCAACGATGGTCGCAACGACGGTTTCGTCGCCTGGGGCGACAGCGGCGCGCTGGTGATGGGCCACTATGCCGACAGTGCGGTGAACCTGCGACTGTGGCGGCTGGCCGAGCAATACACACTGTGCGACAACTTCTTCATGGGTGCATTCGGCGGCTCCTTTCTGAACCATCAGTACCTGGTCGCCGCGCAGCCGCCGTTCTATCCGCACGCCGACCGGAGCCCGGCGAAGTTCGGCATCGCCACCACGCTCAGCGGCAACGCCACCGATGTGCAGCTCAGGCTGGCCGACGACTCCCCGGCCAGTGCGATGCAGGGCAAGGCAAGATTCGCGACGCCGACGACGCTGACACCGGATTTCCACGCGGTGAACACCATGGGTCCGCCGTACGCACCGGGCTTCAGCCAGGATCCGCACAACCCTGCGTTGGCCGATGCCGACAATCCCAGCACCTGCCCGCCGCAAACCCACCTGCACATCGGTGACCTGCTCTCCGCCAAGGGCATCGACTGGGCCTGGTATGGCGGCGCATGGCAGGCGGCGCTGGATGGCCACGGCGATGGCGTCGCGGGCAAGTTTCCCGAGCAGCCCAACTTCCAGCCGCACCACCAACCGCTGAACTATTTCGTGAGCCTGGCGCCGGGCACTGCCGCGCGGCGGCAGCACCTCCGTGACGGCGGCCTGGGCGAAACCGCCAGCAGCAATCATTTCCTCGCCGATGTCGCGGCAGGCAAGCTGCCACCGGTGACGTTCTACAAGCCGCAGGGCGACCTCAACATGCATGCCGGCTATTCCGACGTGGAGGCCGGCGACCGTCACCTCGCCAGCGTGGTCCACGCGCTGCAGAGCAGCCCGCAATGGCCGCAGATGCTGGTGCTGATCACGGTTGACGAGAACGGCGGCTGGTGGGATCACGTCGCGCCGCCCAAGGGCGATCGCTGGGGTCCTGGCACGCGCGTGCCGGCCATCGTCATCTCGCCCTTCGCCAAGCGGGGCCATGTCGATCACACGATCTACGACACTGGCTCGATCGCCCGCTTCATCACGCGGCGCTTCGGGCTGCCCAGGCTGCCTGGTCTGAAGTTGCGCGAGGAGTCCATGATCGCCGCCGGCGGACCACCGCCCGGCGATCTGACCGCGGCGCTGCAGTTCGATGCCAGCTGATCACCCTCCTCACCGGAGTCTTGTCATGCGCGAGCTGTATCCCGAGGTCGAGCCGTACCGGACCCATCGCCTCGCGGTCGATGCGCTGCACACCTTGTACGTGGAGGAATGCGGCAACCCCGCCGGCCTGCCGGTGGTGTTCCTGCATGGCGGACCGGCGGCCGGTTTGTCCGACTATCACCGCCGCTTCTTCGATCCGGCGCGTTACCACATCGTGCTCTTCGACCAGCGCGGCGCGGGCCGGTCCACCCCGTTCGCCGAGTTGACCGACAACACCACCGCCCATCTGGTAGCCGACATCGAGGCCATCCGCGAACGGCTGGGCATCGAGCGCTGGGTCGTTTTCGGCGGCTCCTGGGGCTCGACCCTGGCGCTGGCTTACGCCCAGGCACATCCCGCGCGGGTGCTCGGCCTGGTATTGCGCGGCATTTTCCTGGGCCGGCCCGAGGATTTGCGCTGGTTCAATGAAGTGGACGGTGGTGCCGCGCAGATTTTTCCCGAACGCTGGGCGCGCTTCGTCGACTTCATTCCACCGCAGGAGCGCGGCTCCATGCTGGATGCCTATTGGCAACGGCTGAGCGGCACCGACGAAGCCATCCGCCTCGCCGCCGCGCAAGCCTGGAGTGCATGGGAGGGCGGCGGGGCCACCCTGGTACATGACCCCGACGGCAGCGGCGACTTCGACGAACCGCACAAGGCGCTGAGCCTGGCGTTGTTGGAAGCACACTATTTTCGCCACGCGCTCTTCCTGGAACCCAACCAGTTGCTGCGCGATATCGAACGCATCCGGCATATCCCCGCCACCATCGTGCAGGGCCGCTACGACATCATCTGCCCCACCAAGAGCGCATGGGACCTGAGCCAGGCCTGGCCGGAGGCCTCCTTGCACATCGTGCTGGCCGGCCACAGCGCCGCCGACCCGGCAATCGTCGATCAGCTGGTGCAGGCGACGGACCGGCTTGCGGATCGGTATTGTTGATCGGCCTTGCGCAACACACGCCAGCGCCAGCGCTCACCGCGCAGATGCAGAGCGCGATGATGACTCCGCCAACCGTTCCCATTCTCCCCCCCGCACACCCTCCCGATACATGGAAATTGTCGGCACGCCGGACGGGCGGTCCATGGCAGATCTGCATATGGCGAGGCAAGGGCCGATGACCATCCGTTGACCCAGTCGGCGATCGAAGGCATCTTCGCCACGGCCGGGAATCAAATAGAGTGCCGCGCGGCCCGGGGTCGGTGCGGCGCCCCCCGGCGTCGAACGCCTGCTCCGATCAGCGATTCACAGCCATCACCCAGCGCGAAGGTTCCGTTATGCCCGCATCCGCCATTGCAACCGCCCAACCGCTGTGGAAGCGCATGCTGCTGCGCCGACTGAAATTCCTGGCGTGGCTGGTTGCCGCGCTGGCGATCCTGCTCGGCGGCAGCTATCTGTTCGCGCCGCAATGGCTGCTGCGCGCGAACTTCATGCGCGAAGCGATGGCCGCCCACCTGCAGAAGCACTCGGTGCAGGCCGGCGATACGCACTGGGTCTACTACGAAGGCGGCGAGGGCCCGGCGATCATGCTGCTGCATGGCTTCGCCGACAGCAAGGAGGTGTGGCTCGAAACTGCGAGACAGCTGACCCCGCATTTCCACCTGATCATTCCCGACCTGCCCGGCTGGGGCGAGTCCTCGCGCAATGCCGGCGGCAACTACGACATCGATGCCCAGGCGGCACGCCTGCAGGCGTTCGTGCAGGCGCTGGAGCTGCGGCGATTCGTGCTGGTCGGCCACTCGATGGGCGGAGCGATCGCCGCCGTCTACGCGGCCGAGCATCCCGAGCACGTGAGCGAACTGGCGCTGGTCGATGCATTCGGCCTGAAGATGAAAGAGACTCCCTTCGCGCGCGCCGCGCTGGCCGGCAAGAACCTTTTTGCCTTCCATGATCGCGCCGGGTTCGCACGCAGCGCTGCGCTGGCACTCGACAGCAAGCCGGATATCCCGGGGCGCTTCGTCGACGTGCTGGTCGATCGCAACGTGAAGGACCATGCCTTCATCCAGCGGGTCTTCGACCAGTTGCGACGGCCCTCGCAATACCTTTCCGCGCAGAACCGGCTGGGGCAGCTCGAGATGCCGGTGCTCGGCCTGTGGTGCCGCGACGACAAGCTCATCGACATTTCGGCGCTGGACAGCCTGCGCGACGGATTGACCCACGCCAGCGCAATCAGCAGCAGCGTCCTCAGCGGCTGCAATCACATGCCGATGCTCGAAAAGCCTGACGAAACCGCGCGTGTCCTCACCGGATTCGCGCTGTCACATTGACCACCGCGAGGCATGCGGAACCCGTCCAGTCAGCTGCGAGTCAGTCTCGCGCCGCACATCATTGCGAATAGCGCGGGACAACATGGGAGAATGATTTGATGGTCCGGACGATATGCATGCTTTCATGCGGGACGACGAAATCGTGGGGCGACCGATGACGCGCAGACCGCTGCGCGCCGGGGTGGATGCGATCGTGCGCATGTCGTCCACGCGGGCCAACTACTGGGCCGAGCTGGGCGTCGATGTCGGCCTGGGATCGCTGCTGATCGTCAATGGCTGGCGGCACCACGCCAACCGCCCCCTGGCCGCGACGCTGGCGATCGTGACGGGGCTGCTGGCTTTCAGCTTCGTAGAGTATTTTTTCCATCGCTGGATGTTCCACACCCGCGTGCCCCTGTTCGCCCAGGGCCATCGCATGCATCACGAACACCCGCTGGGTTACGACTCGCTGCCGTTCTTCCTGCCCGGTGTCGTGCTGCTGATGCTGACCGGCCTTTGCGCGCTGGTCATGCCGACTGGTTTCGCGCTGCTGATGATGGGCTCGGTGACGTTTGGCTACATCGCCTACGGGCTGAGCCACTTCACCATCCACCATGTCCGCTTCAAGCATCCGCTGCTGCGGCGCTGGGCCGGAGCGCACCACGTTCACCATTACCATCCGGAAAGCAATTTCGGCGTCACCACGCCGCTGTGGGATGTGCTGCTGGGGACGCGCTACGTGCGCAAACCCCGCGGGGACTGACAGGCGAGGGCATCGCAGCGGCGGCGGTATGAGAGGCACCGTGTACCGCCACCGGCCGACCCCCTGCGCTCTTGCCTGCTCCACCTTCTTCATGCGCGCGTGCACGCATCGAACGGGCATCAATCCGCGACGTCGGCCACCAGCCGGTCCAGCTCGGACTTCAGAATCGCGCCATGCTGGCGCAGCCAGTCACGCTGCTCGCGCCAGTCGGGAAACAGCTGGGCTACCTGCGCCCAGAAACGCGGTGAATGATTGCGTACCTTGAGGTGACACAGCTCGTGCGCCAGCACGTAGCGCAGTGCCGCCGGTGGTGCCAGCGCCAATGCCAGGTCGAGATTGATCCGATCACGGGTATCGAGGCTTCCCCACAGGCTCTTCATCGGGCGGATCCGCAACGAGGTCGGTGCCAGGCCCAGCTGCGGCACATAGCCGGTCAGCCAGCGTGAAACGTCGCGGCGGATCAGCATCTCCAGGTGCGAGGCCAGCAGGCCGCGAGCGATCGGCAAGGCGCGCGTGTGCGGACGCGGAATCACCAGGGTCAGTCCATCGGCGCCCGGTTGGATGCGCGGATACGGGCCTTCGGCCCAGTCCAGGGTGGCGAGCTCGCCACGCAGCGGGAAGTCGGTGACATGGCCCACGCGCAGCGGAGGCAGCGGTTTCACGACCAGGTTCAGCTCGTCGAGCTTGCGCTCCAGCCACTCGGCATGGCTGCGCAGGAACGCGTTGACCTGGGCCGGGTGGGTGCCGTGCGGATAGGACACCCGCGCGCCCTTGGGCGTCACCGTGAGGCGCAGGCGACGCGCGCGCGGATGTGCGGCCTTCAGCACGCGGATGGTGCTGCCGCCTGCCGTTGCCAGTTCCAGCCAGTCGCCTTCCAGATGCTGCGCCATGAGCCCGCCCGTCGCTGTCGACACGCCGGATTCAGCGGCGCGTCCGGCAAGTATGTGAGTACATTGCCGGTCTGGCGCAAGGGCTATTTTTCACGACCCGGGCGAAGCCCCGGCCGGCAAGCGTCTCAGCCGTCACTGGGACGCGGCAGGCCGAACCATTCCTCCAACTTCGCCAGCAGCCGCTCCAGTTCCAGCGTCAGCAGGGCGAGACTGGCATCCATCTCGGCGTGGGCGTCCTGCTGGCTGTCGCCCAGTTCGTCCATCACCACGTCCAGGAACTTCAGCTTGCGGATCACCAGATCCTCGCCCAGCACGAAACTGATGCGGTCATCGAAGGTGAGGCCGAGCAGGAATACCTGCTTGCCGTTGCGCAGGTGCTCCTTCACCTCCTCGGCATCCAGATCCTGCCGGCGGCAGCGGGCGATCGCGCCGGTGGCAGTGGCCGGATCACGCAGCTCGCATTCGTCGCCCAGGGTCAACCCGGCTGGCAGGTTGCCGGTGCTCAGCCAGTCCGTCATCAGCACACGCGGACTTTCCTCCGGTGCCAGCGGCACCGCCGGGAAACTTCCCAGCGCCTCGCGGACCTGGGTCAGCGCATTTTCCGCGGACTTGCGGCTGGAGGTGTCCAGCACCAGCCAGCCGTTCTTGCGGTCGGCGTAAGCGGACATCCGCGACTGGCGCACGAACGCGCGCGGCAGCAGCTCGGTCAGCAGATCCTCCTTGATCCGCTTGCGCTCGCGGCCACCGACCTTGCGGCCCTCCTCCTCGGCGATCTTCTGCACCTTGCGATGCAACTCCTCGTTGATCACGGCGGCCGGGAGCAACTTGTCCTCGCCGCCCACGGTGAGCAGGGTGCATTGCTTGACGGCGTGCGTGAGCGGCATGTCTTCGCCGCGCCCGACCGGCGGCACGAAACCCTTGGTGAACATTTCCAGCGGACCGCAGGGGCGAAGCCGGTGCTCGCCCAACGCTTCATCAAGACGGTTCAGATCGGCGGCCACGGCGGGGGAAAAGCGGAACAGCGTGAGATTGCGAAAAAACATTCAAGATCCGGATTGGTTGGCAGCCCGAAGGCGGAGAGTGTTTGGTGCCGTCATCCCGGCGCGGGCCGGAATGACGGCAAGCGAGACTTCAGCGCGTAACGGCCGCCACGGCAGCGGCCACCGCATCGAGATTGCCGGTGTTCAACGCCGCCACGCAGATGCGGCCGCTGTCCAATGCGTAGATCGCGTGTTCCTCGCGCAGACGCAGCACCTGCGCCTTGCTCAGGCCGGAGTAGGAGAACATGCCGGCCTGACGGTTGATGAAGCTGAAGTCCGCGGCGCCGAGTGCCGCCAGCCGCTCCACCAGGCCCGCGCGCATCCGGTGGATGCGCGAGCGCATCTCGCCCAGCTCGTTTTCCCAGCGTGCACGCAGTTCGGTGCTGCCCAGCACGCCGGCCACCAGGCTGGCGCCATGGGTGGACGGGCTGGAGTAGTTGGCGCGGATCGTCTGCTTGATCTTCGACAGCACGCGCGCCGCCTCGTCGCGGTCGGCACCGACCATCGACAGCGCGCCGACCCGCTCGCCATACAGCGAGAACGATTTGGAATACGAGTTGGCGACCACGAACGCCTCGATGCCCGATGCCGCCAGGAGGCGGATCGCGGTGGCGTCGGCCTCGGTGCCTTGGTCAAAGCCCTGATAGGCGATGTCGATGAACGGCAGCAGCTTGCGCTCCTGCAGCAGCGCGATCACCTGCTGCCATTGCGCGGCGGTGAGATCGACGCCAGTCGGGTTGTGGCAGCAGGCATGCAGCAACACCACGGTGCCCGGCTCCAGTCTGCCCAGATCCTCCAGCATGCCGTCGAAATCCAGGCCATGACTGGCCGGGTCGTAGTAACGGTACTCGAGCAGCTCGAAGCCGGCGGTGCGGAACACCACGTGATGGTTGCCCCAGCTCGGGTTGCTGATCGCGATCTTCGCCCCCGCACCAGCCACCTGCCTGAGCAGATCCGCCGCCACCCGCAAGGCCGCGCTGCCGCCGATGGTCTGCGCGGTGGCCACCCGGCCCGCGGCCAGCAG
>JAPHUU010000103.1 GCA_026193555.1 Rhodanobacter sp. | reverse complement strand
TGCATCTGCGGCAGCCGCCAGGCGTTGTCACCGCTGCCCTCAGTCGTGATCTCCAGGGCGTGCGCACCGCAGCCGAATGAGAATGCCTCACCGTCGGTCCGCAGCTCGTGCAGGAGGGACGCCGATCCCGTCGCCAGTGCGCGAGGGGGAAGGGCCGTGAGGGATACCCTGGAGCGAAACACATATCGACGCAGTGCATCGGTCATTGCCGAGGCGTGTCCGCCGCGCAGCAGCAGAAGCAACCGGTCGTCGGCGATCCTGGCCAGATGGAACAGGGCGCGCACGCGACCTTGTGGATCGAGCCAGGCGCTGAACTGCCAATGACGAACCGCGAGCGAGGTCACCTGGCTGCTGAATTGCGCATGCGCAAACGCGATGGCGTCGGGGCCTTCGATCAGCAGAGTCTGGGCAGGGCAAGGGGGCTGCATAGGTGTTCGTCAATTGGGGCGCGAAGGTTCGCATGCAAGTGTCGCCGTACGGTGCTGTTCTTGCCGCACACCGAGCCACTCATGTTGTGCTGCTTTGCCGCAAGTACTAATCTTCGCCGGCTAGTAAAAGACCATGACCAAGACCTCTCCCTCCAACGAGTCCACTCCTGCATCCGTTCCAGCGGAGCGGGTTTCCGTGCCGGTACGGCCGGTGCCGGACAAGCTTGCGGAGGATCGAGTGGCTCCCGATCCCACCCGTTACGGCGACTGGGAAAAGAACGGGCGCTGCATCGATTTCTGAATGAGCCCGGCGGCACACACGAAGTGCCGGTGGGGCGCGAACAGGGGCGGAAATGGCATGGACATCAGCGAATCCACTCAGGATAGTCATCATGGCAGATACGCGACGACCAACTTCTCCGCATCTCACCATCTACAGAAGGCAGGTGCAGATGATGATTTCGATCATTCATCGCGCCACCGGCGTCGCCCTCGCGGTCGGTACCTTGATGGTCGTGTGGGGGCTGCTTTCGCTGGCCGGTGGTGAGCAGAGCTTCAATCAGTTCAGGATATGCACCGGCAGCATGCCCGGGCTGGTGCTGCTGTTCGGCTGGAGCTGGGCGCTCTTCTACCATCTGTGCAACGGCATCCGCCATCTGGTTCAGGATGTCGGCGTGGGCTATGAAATCCCCCAATTCGTGCGTTCAAGCTGGCTGTCGGTCGCCGGCAGCATCGTGCTTACCGTGCTGGTATGGGCCTATGTATTGATGCAGGGAGGTGCCGCATGAGCGCAAAGGATGTCGTCGTGAAGGATCGGCGCAACCCGCTGAAAGTCGCCCGGGGCCTGGGCTCGTCACAGTCCGGTGTGAGTCACTGGTGGAGCCAGCGGTTGACTGCGGCGGCGCTGGTGCTGCTCGGCCTGTGGTTTGTCGTCATCGTGTTGAGCCTGCTGCATGCCGATTACGCCACCGCCCGTGCCACCGTGGCCCGGCCGTGGAATGCACTGCTGCTGATTGCGTTCGTGCTCACCATGTTCTGGCATGCCGTGCTGGGCCTGCAGGTGGTGATCGAGGACTACGTGCCTACCCGCTGGAAGGAAGTCTCCCTGCTGGTGGCGATCAAGTTCCTCGCGGTACTGGGCGCGCTCGCAAGCGTGCTGGCCGTGTTGCGCATTGCGCTGACCCCTTAAGACGCGAGGAAAACGTTTCATGGAAAGCTACAAGGTCCAGCAACATCTTTATGACGTGATCGTGGTCGGCGCCGGTGGCGCTGGTCTGCGCGCCACCTTTGGTCTCGCCGAGAAAGGCCTCAAGGCTGCGTGCATCACCAAGGTATTTCCAACGCGCTCGCATACCGTGGCAGCCCAGGGCGGCATTTCCGCTGCGCTCGGCAACATGGGCGAGGACGACTGGCGCTTCCACTTCTACGATACCGTCAAGGGTTCTGACTGGCTCGGCGACCAGGACGCGATCGAGTACATGTGCAAGATCGCTCCCGCTGCGGTGATCGAGCTGGAACATTACGGTGTACCGTTCTCGCGCACTGAGGAAGGCAAGATCTACCAGCGCCCGTTCGGCGGCATGACCACGCACTACGGCAAGGGCACCGCACAGCGCACCTGCGCCGCGGCCGACCGCACCGGTCACGCCATGCTGCATACGCTGTACCAGCAGGCGCTGGCGCACGATGCCACGTTCTTCATCGAGTACTTCGCGATCGATCTGATCTTTGACGCCGAAGGCGCCTGTCGTGGCGTGCTGGCGCTCGACATGAACGAAGGTACCCTGCATTTCTTCCGCGGTCATTCAGTGGTGATAGCTACCGGTGGCTACGGTCGTGCCTATTTCAGTGCCACTTCGGCCCATACCTGCACCGGCGACGGCGGCGGCATGGTACTGCGCGCTGGCCTGGCGCTGCAGGACATGGAGTTCGTGCAGTTCCATCCGACCGGCATCTACGGTGCCGGCTGCCTGATCACCGAGGGCGTGCGTGGCGAAGGTGGCTTCCTCACCAATTCCGCCGGCGAGCGCTTCATGGAGCGCTATGCGCCCAGCGCGAAGGATCTGGCATCGCGCGACGTGGTCAGCCGCGCGATGACGATCGAGATTCGTGAGGGTCGCGGCGTCGGCGAGCACAAGGACCATATCCATCTGAACCTGGGGCATCTCAGTCCCGAAGTGATCAACGAGCGTCTGCCAGGTATCGCTGAATCTGCCCGTATCTTCGCGGGCGTCGACGTGACGAAGGAGCCGATTCCGGTCATCCCCACCGCGCACTACAACATGGGTGGTATTCCCACCAACTACCACGGCGAAGTCGTGCAGAAGAAGGGCGAAGATGTGGATGCCGTGGTTCCGGGCTTGTTCGCCATTGGCGAGGCAGCGTGCGTATCAGTGCATGGCGCCAACCGGTTGGGTTCCAATTCGTTGCTCGATATTGTGGTGTTTGGCCGTGCTGCGGCACTGCGCTGCGCCGAGCTGATCAAGCCAGAGACGCAGCACAAGGATCTGCCCGCCAACGTGCTGGACAAGGCGTTGGAGCGCTTCGACGGCCTGCGCCATGCCAACGGCAGCAAGCCGACCGCGCAGATCCGTCTGGAGATGCAGCGCATCATGCAGAGCGACGCGGCGGTGTTTCGTACCGGCGTCACACTGAAGGAAGGCTGCGAGAAAATTTCCGCTGTGCGTGACTCGTTGAAGGACGTCCGCGTCAGCGATCGCTCGATGGTGTGGAACTCCGACCTGATCGAAACGCTTGAGCTTGCCAATCTGCTGGATCAGGCCGTGGCCACCATGCACTCCGCCGAGCAGCGTCCGGAGAGCCGCGGTGGTCATGCGCGCGAGGATTTCCCCGAGCGCGACGACGTCAACTGGATGAAGCACACCCTGGTCTGGGTCGATGAAGCAGGCAAGCCGCGCTTCGACTCGCGCCCGGTGCACATGAAACCGATGACCGACGAGGTCGAGGCCGTGCCACCGGCGAAACGCGTCTACTGATCCACGGGCGGTCAAGGCCGTCTCGTGGCGAGTGCATCATTGGTTGTACGGTCGGGGCGCAAGCCTCCCTGCAGAAAGTTGAAGGGTTCAGCACATGGCAGAATTTTCGCTACCGAAGAATTCCAAGATCCAGCCGGGCAAGCACTACCCGGCCAAGGATGCGAAGAAACCGCGTACGTTCCGGATCTACCGCTGGTCGCCGGATGACGGGGAGAATCCGCGCATCGACAGCTACGAGGTCGATCTGGCCACGTGCGGTCCGATGGTTCTGGACGCGCTGCTGAAGATCAAGAACGAGATCGATCCCACGCTGACCCTGCGTCGTTCCTGCCGCGAGGGTATCTGCGGCTCGTGCGCGATGAACATCGACGGCACCAATACGCTGGCCTGCACCCAGGCGATCAGTGATTGCGGGTCCGGCGACGTGAAGATCTACCCGCTGCCGCACATGCCGGTGGTGAAGGACCTGGTCCCCGACCTGAGTCATTTCTATGCCCAGTTCGCCTCGATCAAGCCGTGGATTCGCACCCAGAGTCCGGCGCCGGATCGCGAGCGGCTGCAGTCGCCGGAGGAGCGCAAGAAGCTCGATGGCCTGTACGAATGCATCCTGTGCGCCTGCTGCTCGACCAGCTGTCCGAGCTACTGGTGGAACGGCGACAAGTACCTGGGCCCGGCGATCCTGCTGCAAGCCTACCGCTGGATCGTGGACACCCGCGACGAGGACACCGGTGCGCGCCTGGACGATCTCGAAGACCCGTTCAAGTTGTACCGCTGCCACACCATCATGAACTGCACACGTACCTGCCCGAAGGGCCTGAACCCGGCCAAGGCGATTGCCGAGATCAAGAAG
>JAPHUU010000390.1 GCA_026193555.1 Rhodanobacter sp. | reverse complement strand
ACTGTGTCAGCCCATGCAACGTGAGCTCCCCGGCCTGCCCGGGAGACGGGGTATGCTCGGATCTCTTCGGAAGCAGCGCGGATCAAGGATACTGCCTGGACGGATGCACGGGCGTCGTCGACTGTACGCGGACGAGCTACGGATGCCTGGCGAACCCCTTCGGCGGCGCCGCTAGTGTCTGCTATCCGAACTAGATAGATCCTGTTGCCTGGTCATGATCAGTCCTCATGATCAAGCACAATTCTCCGCGTAGGTGCCGAATTCGGCACAATTCGAAAATAAAACACCTCCCTGTTCCGTATATACGGTGTGACGCCAATCACAAGGGAGGTGGCCATGCGGCCCAAACAGGATAGCCAATCCAGACTCGAAATTCCATTCTCGAATCTCAAGGTCACGAATGAGTACTTCGCCATCTACCAGGAAATCTCGCGAGTCCTGGACCGTAACCCAGAGATCCTCGGGCTCGTTCATGCCAATCTGCAACAGGGGCTGGACAACATCAACCGAGGTTGCCGCAAGGGGGCGAGAGCTGGCTTCCACTACACCTCGGAGAACGTGCTGAGGATCATCCTGAGCCGCAAGATCGAGGGGGCCTCGTACCGGGGCATCGTCGTGCGTATCGACGACAGCAAGTTCCTCCGCCAGTTCACCCGAATCTACGAAGGCCCAATGATGGACTTCACCACGCTCAACAAGCTGGAGTGCGCCATCAGCCCCCAGACATGGGAGAAAATCAACGCGCTGCTCATGAAGTGGGCGGTCGAGCAGGAAATGACCGATGGCAACAGCCTGCGTCTGGACACCACCGCCGTCGAGACGAACATCCACTACCCGACCGACTCCTGGCTGCTGTGGGACCTGTACCGCGTCCTGGCACGTTGCATCGAGCAGGCCAGAGAGCTTGACCGGGACCTCGTTGGCACGCGCCGACTGCAAACCAAGAAGGTCAAGAAGCTGCAGCACAAGATCGCCCGTGCCGCGGGCAAGAGGAAACCCGTCGATGTCGTCAAACCGCTCTACGAGAAGCTTCTGGCCCTCGTGGATGCTATTTGCGATTGGAGCCGCGAAGTAGCTGCGGCGCTGGCCTTGAGCCTCGAGCAGCAGCGCCACGGATTCTGGGAGGCCATGGCCGCCGAGACGGTCCTGGAGGATCTCAGTCGATTCCTCACCCTGGCTCCCAGGGTCATCGACCAGGCCCATCGCAGGGTCGTGCTGGGAGAGAAAGTGCCGAACGACGACAAGCTCTTCAGCATCTTCGAAGAGCACACGGAGCTGCTGGTGCGTGGCAAGGCCGGCAAGAACGTCGAGTTCGGACACATGGTCCTCATCGGTCAGGTCGACAACAAGCTGATCTCCCACTACGAGATCTTCGACAAGAAGCCCGTCGAGCATAAGCTTCTCACCCCGGCGCTCAAGGCGCACGAAAAGACCTTCGGAGCCTTGCCCTCCAGGCTGGCGGCGGACAAGGGTTTCTACGAGAACATGAACGGCGTGCGGGATCTTGAGAAGAAGATCCCCACCGTGGCAATCGCGAAGAAGGGCAACCGGACTGAACAAGAGACCGAGAGAGAGCACTCCCCGGAATTTCGCGCCGGGCAGCGCTTCCGCGCCGGTGTCGAGGGGACCATCTCCTTCCTGAAGCGGGCCCTCGGCATGGCCCGAATTCTGCGCAAGGGATGGGAGCACTTCTTGGCCGAAATCGGCGCCGCCGTCTTCGCGCACAACCTGCTCATTCTCGCGCGCCTCTGAGCTTCGCCGCTCCTCGTAAGCACTCAATCGCCTCGGGCCGGAGGCTGCGGCACAGGTGTGCGCTACCTGTCCGTTGAATAGACGATGTGAGCGCGCTTTTCGCAATTCTGGGGTCAACAAGCCGTCTCTCAGCCGATTACGCTTCGGTCTACCCACCGCAGCCTCCACGCCATAGGCCCACCGAGAGGAAAACGGGCCTCAAGGCAACAGGATCTATCTAGTGCTAGCCGGAGCACCTTCCAAAGGCGACGTCATCCGCGACGCCATCCGAATGCCTTCCCCGCGTTCGACGGGCGCCGTGGTGTCCCCCCCGCGCTGCTGAGAGGAAACCTCCGAATCTCAAACTCTCACCCAAATCCCCACAACCTACCGCCCGGTCGATAAAAGGT
>JAPHUU010000305.1 GCA_026193555.1 Rhodanobacter sp. | reverse complement strand
GTCAAAGCGCGGGACGCCGCCTGTCCCACGGCCGCGCCTGTTCCAACTGCGCGGCGAGGCGAAACAGGGTCGCCTCGTCACCGACACGCCCGACGAATTGCACGCCGAATGGCAGCTCTGCCCCACCCGCCTCGGCCGCAGCCCAGTGCAGCGGCACCGACATGCTCGGCGTGCCGGTGAGGTTGGACAGCTGGGTGAACGGCACGCGCTGCAGGCTGGTTTCCACCAGTTCAGCGACCATGCCGCTTTTCAGCAGCAGGCGTCCTGCGCCCAGGGCCAGCACGACCTCGGCCAGCGCACGCTGCAGCGGCGGCGTGGCCAGTTCGCCGATGCGGTTCGGCGGCTGCGCGGCGGTCGGGGTGAGGTAGAGGTCGAAGGTCTGGTGGAAGCGTCCCAGCGCACGGGTGTACTCGTTCCAGTGCAGGTGCTGATCCACATAGTCACCGGCGCTCAGCGTGCGGCCCAGCAGCGCGAGGACGCGCGTCTCCAGTTCGAACTCGCGTGCACCCGCACCGGTGAGTCGACGGGCGCGGGCGATGCTGGCCGCGGTCTGGCCGAAGTACATGGTGACGAAGCTGCGCGCCAGCGCGTGGCCATCGAGCTGCGGCTGCGCCGGTGTCACATCGTGACCGAGATCGGCGAGCAGCGCGGCCGTGTGCAGCACCGCCTGCACATATTCGGGGTGTACCGGCGTACCCAGTGGTGACTGCGTGCTGTAGCCGATGCGCAGTCGGCCCGGCGGGCGCGCTGTTTCCTCGGCATAGGCACGCTCCGGGGCGGCGATGGCGAATGGCGCCCCCGCGTCGGCGCCGGCAATCGCATCGAGCAGACGCGCCGAGTCGCGCACGCTGCGGGTCAGCGCGTGCTGGCTGGAGGCTCCGTCCCAGAACTCGCCGTGGCCGGGTCCGTTCGGCACCCGGCCACGCGAAGGGCGCAGCCCGAACAACCCGCAGTACGAGGAGGGGATGCGGATCGATCCGCCGCCATCCGATGCGCCTGCCGCCGGCACGATGCCGGCGGCCACCGCCGCTGCCGCGCCACCGGAGGAACCACCCGGCGTACGCTCGATATCCCATGGATTGCGGGTAGCGCGGCCCCACAGCAACGGCGAGGTCTCGGCCTTCAACGCGAATTCCGGCGTGGCCGTCTTGCCGAAAACCACCAGGCCGGCCGCAAGGAAGCGGTTGACAATCTCGGCGTGCTGATCCGGTATCCAGTCGCGCAGTGCCCGGCTGCCCGAGGTGCTGGGCACACCGGCGTAGTCCTGGCCGATGTCCTTGAGCAGGAACGGCACGCCGGCAAATGGCCCCTGCAGCGGCGACTGCACCCGCTGTCGCGCGACCTGCTCCATCGGGATGCAGATCGCCGCCAGTCGCGGATTCACTTGCGCCGCCCGCGCGATCGCCGCCTCCAGTGCCTCGGCGGCGGAGATCTCGCCGCGGGCGATCAGGTCGGCCAGGCCGGTGGCGTCGTAGTGGGTGTATTCCTTGAACATGGGAGCCTCGTGAAGGTGTGCGCGGTTGGCGGTCATCGGTCGACCGAAAGCACCGTCCGGTTCGCTGGCAATTTACGGCTCGGGCCTGCGTCGCCTGACACTGTCCCGCACATCCACATCAAACAGCAGCACCAGTGCGTCCTGCGCGCGCTCGCCGGTCAGTACAAAACGCAAACCTTCGCGGGTGGGCAGTCGCGCGGCATGTTCGCGCACGGCGACGTCGGGCAAGGTGATCTGCCAGGCATCGGCCACGCCCGAGAACCCGGCTTCGTCCTGTGCAGTCAGCCGCAGCGTGAAGCGGATGGCAAACGCCAGCGCGAACCGGGTAGCCGCTTCCAGCGCGTCACCGGCAAGCAGTTGCGACAGCTCGTCCTCGTTGATACGCACCCGCAGCTGCTGGCCTTCGATCTGCAATTTCATGGGCTACCTCGCCAACCAGCTTGGGCTTGATGTGCATTGCCGGTGCTCAACGACCTGCCGCACTCCAGACCGACTACCTCGACGCGGGTGCCCGCCGCACAGTCACCGGCGTCCTCGCCCAGCACCACCCATGCGTCAGCTTGGGCGAAGGGCTGGATGCGGTAGGGCTGCTGCTGACTGGGGACAGCCGCGTGCCACTGTCCTTCCGCGTCCTGATGCAAGGTGGCGCGCAGGAAATGCCGCAGTCCGGCCTTCGGTTGCTGCGGCGAATCGAGGATGGCGCGCAGCGGTGGCTCGCCGCCCTGCCCGGTCATCGCGCGCAGCAGCGGGGTGACGAAGAAGCGCAGGCCGGCCACCACCGCCATCGGCGTGCCGGGCAACGCCACCACCAGCGGCCCATGGTCGAGCCTGGCGGCGAGCAGCGGTCGACCGGGGCGAATCGCCACCTTGTGGAACAGCAGTTCGGCGTTGAATTGGCGCAGCGTGTCGGGCACGAAGTCGTAGCGCCCCATCGAGACGGCGCCGGTACTGATCACCAGATCCGCGTCGGCATCGATGGCACGGCGCAGTGCCGCTCCATAGGTCACCGCACTATCGTCCACGGTGTCACACGACAACACGTGGGCGCCCAGGGCAGCGAGCGCGGCAGTCAGGTAGGGACCGTTCGAGTTGTAGATCTGGCCGGGGCGCAGCGCCTGTGCGAGATCCGCCTGCAGTTCCTTGCCGGTGCAGATGATGGCAATACGTGGACGACGGACCACGGCGACCTGGGCCACGCCCAGTGCTGCCAGCAGCATCAGATGGGCGCACTCGATGCGGGTGCCGGCACCGAGCACGGCCTCGCCTGCGGCTACATCGGAGCCGGTCAGACGCACATTGCGGCCCGCGGCCAGTGGCTCGCGCAGCCGGATACGCAACGGGGTGCCATCCGGCCTCGCTTCGATCAACTCGGCGCGCTCCACCGCGATGACGGCATCGAGGCCGTCAGGCAGCCGTGCGCCGGTCATGATTTCCCAGGCGCCGCCGAGCGATCCGCGGGCAGCGTCGCCGGCAGCCTGCGAGCCGCGCACCGCATGCTCGGTTCCAGCGGCGAGCGCTTCGCCGGCACTCAGCGCATAGCCGTCCATCGCGGCGTGATCGAACGAAGGTAGCGCGATCGGGCTGATCAGGTCAGCGGCGAGAATCCGCTCCGCTGCCTGCGCGAGCGCGGACAATTCGGCTGGCAACCGTCGGGCCTGCGCCAGCAGGCGTTGCAGGGCCGTGTCATAGTCGATCATCGTCGGGAACTCGCTGCCCAGGGGGCGAATAGTGCGGCGCAAGATCGGTGGCGGTACGCAACACCGGACATCCGGATAACCATCTGCAGGAAACTCCCGGTGGGTCGGTTACGGCACAGCCGATCGCCGCGCCTGGCGATTTCATGATGGCATCCCGACCGGCGAACCGCACGCCACAAGCCCGGACCTTAGACTTTGGTCGAGTAGCGTAGCGTCGCTGCATGGTCTACATCGGGCGCTGGGGTCGAACATCACGTTCGGAAATCACAGGGGGGGGAAGACTCATGGCTGAAGTACCAGAGGCAGTGACCACCACCACGGCGGCCGGGACCTGGCCGGGATTCTTCAGCAGGCAACGCACCATCGCCGGGCCTCGCTTCAACCGCTGGCTGGTGCCACCGGCAGCGTTGGCGATTCACCTGTGCATCGGCATGGCCTACGGTTTTTCGGTGTTCTGGCTGCCGATGAGCAAGCTGCTGGGGACTACCGACCCGATGGTATGCGCCAAGCTCGGCTTCTTCGCGGCGCTGACCAGCACCAGCTGCAACTGGACGGTGCCGCAGGTCACCCATATCTTCGAGACCTTCATCGCGATGCTGGGCATTTCGGCGGCGCTGTGGGGTGGCTGGCTGGAGCACGCCGGCCCGCGCAAGGCAGGCGTCATCGCTGCGTTGTGCTGGGGCGGCGGCCTGGTGGTCGGCGGCATCGGCGTGTCGATGC
This sequence comes from Rhodanobacter sp., assembly GCA_026193555.1. Lineage (GTDB taxonomy): Bacteria > Pseudomonadota > Gammaproteobacteria > Xanthomonadales > Rhodanobacteraceae > Rhodanobacter. Next base: position 7,497 of record JAPHUU010000305.1, on the reverse strand, counting down.
ACCAGCTGTGGCTGGTCTATCTGGGCTGCGGCGTACTTGGTGGCGTCGGTCAGGGGCTGGGCTACATCACACCAGTTTCCTCGCTGATCAAGTGGTTCCCGGACCGTCGCGGCATGGCGACAGGGTTCGCGATCATGGGTTACGGCGGCGGCGCGATGATCGGTGCGCCGCTTGCCGTGTGGTTGATGAAGCACTTCTCCGCCACCGGCACCCAGGGCGTCGCCCCGACCCTGATGGTGATGGGAGTGCTCTATGTGATCGTGATGGCGGCCGGCGGGATCGGCTTTCGCGTGCCGCCGAACGGTTGGCGCCCGACCGGCTGGACACCGCCTGAAGAAAGACACGGCACCGCAATGATCACCCACCGCCACATGCATCTGGACCGGGTGTGGAGGACGCCGCAGTTCTGGCTGGTGTGGGGTGTGCTGTTTCTCAACGTCACCGCCGGCATCGCGGTGATCTCGATGGCCAGCCCGATGCTGCAGGACGTGTTTGGCGGCAAGCTGGCCGGACTGACCGAGGCAGCGGCCGCGCTGACCGCGGCACAGAAGGCGGCGATCGTCGCTGCTGCAGCCGGACTGGTCGGACTGATCAGCCTGTTCAACAGTCTCGGACGCATCTTCTGGGCCTCGCTGTCGGACCGGATCGGCCGCAAGAACACCTACCACACGTTTTTCATCCTCGGCATCATCGTCTACTGCCTGCTGCCGACCTGGGGTCATCTGGGCATGGCCGGCATGTTCGTGGTCTCAATTTGCATCATCCTGAGCATGTATGGCGGCGGCTTCTCGACCGTACCGGCGTATCTGGCCGATCTGTTCGGTACGCAGATGGTCGGGGCGATCCACGGCCGGCTGCTGACGGCATGGTCTGCCGCGGGCATCATCGGCCCGTTCGCGATCGCGGCGATCCGTCAGGCCCAGCTCGACGCCGGCGTGGCAAAGAACCTGGTGTACGACCGCACGCTGTACATCATGGCCTTCCTGCTGTTGCTGGGCCTGATCTGCAATGCATTGATCCGGCCGGTGAAGGCATCGAACTTCATGACCGACGAGGAGCTGGCGCAGGAACGTTCATTGCAGCACGAGGCGCCGCACGTGACGGCCGGTGCTCAGCTGGCCGCACGCGGCAGCTTCGGCATCACCGGCATGCTGGCCTGGTTGGCGGTGGGTGTACCGTTCCTGATCGGGTTGTATATTGCGTTGGCGAAGGCCGCCGCGCTGTTCTGAAGGTGAACGGATGAAAGGTGCCATCAACATTACCTTGCTGCCGGACCTCCCCGACGAGGTCCGTACGGCGGTGCTGGAAGTCACCACGCGTCTCAGGCAATTGCCGGGCGCCTTGCTGCCAGTGCTGCATGGCGTGCAGCAGGCACTGGGTTACATCCCGCCCGATGCGGTGCCGCTGATTGCCCGCGAGCTGAACCTGTCGCGTGCGGACGTGCATGGCGTGATCAGCTTCTATCACTACTTCCGCAGCAAGCCGCCCGGACGGCACGTGATCCATCTGTGCCGTGCCGAATCGTGTCAGGCGATGGGTGGGGCGACGCTTGAGAGACACGTCAAACAGCGGCTCGACATAGATTTTCATCAGACCACCGCCGACGGCGCCTACACGCTGGAACCAGTCTACTGCCTGGGTAACTGCGCCTGCTCGCCGGCGATGCTGGTGGATGACGAACTGGTGGGCCGACTGACACCCGCACGCTTCGATGCGTGGCTGGCCGCGGAGAAGACATGAGCGTCACGGTTTACATTCCTGGCGATGCCGGCGCCCTGTCGGTGGGGGCCGAATCGGTGGCCGCCCTGATCGCCACTGAAACGGCACGGCGCGGCATCGATGTGAACCTCGTGCGCAATGGCTCGCGTGGACTGTACTGGCTGGAGCCGCTGGTGGAAGTGGCCACTGCCGCGGGCCGGATCGCCTATGGGCCGGTGCGGCCGGAGGACGTCGGCTCGCTGTTCGATGCCGATTTCCTGAACGGCGGCAAGCACTCGCTGGCGCTGGGGCCGACGGAGGAAATCCCGTACCTGAAGAGCCAGCAACGGCTGACCTTCGCCCGTGTCGGCATCGTCGATCCGCGCAGCCTGGACGACTACCGGGCGCACGGCGGCTATCGCGGCCTCGACGCCGCGCTGGTCATGGACGCCGCCGCGATCGTGCAGCAGGTTACCGACTCCGGCCTGCGTGGGCGCGGTGGCGCGGCATTCCCCACCGGCATCAAGTGGAAGACCTGCCTGGACGCACCGGCCGAGCAGAAATACATCGTCTGCAACGCCGACGAGGGCGATTCGGGCACCTATGCCGACCGCATGGTCATGGAAGGCGACCCGTTCGTGCTGATCGAGGGCATGACGATTGCCGGCCTCGCGGTCGGGGCGACCCACGGCTACATCTACCTGCGTGTCGAATACCCGCATGCACAGCGCGCGCTGGAGGCGGCGATTGCCAGCGCGGAAGCAGCGGGTTATCTGGGCGGCGATGTGCGAGGCAGTGGCAAGGCGTTCCGGCTGGAAGTACGCATGGCCGCCGGCGCCTACATCTGTGGTGAGGAAACCTCGCTGCTGGAGTCGCTCGAGGGCAAGCGCGGCCAGGTGCGCTTCAAGCCGCCGCTGCCCGCGATCGAAGGCCTGTTCGGCCAACCTACCGTGATCAATAATGTGGTGACACTGGCCTCGGTGCCGATCATCCTGGACCGCGGCGCGGCGTTCTATCGCGACTACGGCATGGGTCGCTCGCGCGGCACGCTGCCGATCCAGCTGGCCGGCAATCTGAAGCGTCCGGCTCTGGTCGAGCGTGCGTTCGGACTGACCCTGCGCGAGCTGATCGACGACTACGGCGGCGGCACCGCCAGCGGTCGACCGGTACGCGCGGCGCAGGTGGGTGGCCCGCTGGGTGCCTATCTGCCGGCGTCGCAGTTCGATACGCCGATCGACTACGAGGCATTCATCGCGATCGGCGGCATGCTCGGCCATGGCGGCGTGGTGGTCTTCGACGACAGCGTCGATATGGCGGCGCAGGCACGCTACGCGATGGAATTCTGCGCCATCGAGTCCTGCGGCAAGTGCACGCCCTGCCGCATCGGCTCGACCCGCGGGGTCGAGGTGATCGACCGCATTGTGGCCGGCGATCGCAGCGAGCGCGAGCGCAGCGAAGTGCTGCTTCGCGATCTTTGCCAGACCATGCTGGACGGCTCGTTGTGCGCGCTCGGCGGCATGGCGCCGTTCCCGGTACTGAGCGCGCTGAACCATTTCCCCGAAGATTTTTCAGGCGTGACCGAGAAAGCCGCGACCTGAGGAGGTAATGCGTCATGTTGTCCATCGTCGAGATCGACTACGGCACTCCGAAGGTCAGCTCGCCGACCACGATCGAACTGCAGATCGACGGCAAGGCCGTGTGTGTACCCGCCGGCACCTCGGTGATGCGCGCCGCGGCACAGGCCGGTATCAGCATCCCCAAGTTGTGTGCCAGCGAGATGCTTGACGCATTCGGCTCCTGCCGCCTGTGCCTGGTCGAGATCGAGGGCCGCAAGGGTTACCCGGCCTCGTGCACCACACCGGTCACGGCCGGCATGAAGGTCAGCACGCAGACCCCGCGGCTCGCCGATCTTCGCCGTGGCGTGATGGAACTCTACATTTCCGATCATCCGCTGGACTGCCTTACCTGCCCCGCCAACGGCCACTGCGAACTGCAGGACATGGCGGGCGTGGTCGGCCTGCGCGAGGTGCGTTACGGCTATGACGGCGCCAATCATGTTTATGCGAGCATCCCTGCTCGCGAAGATCAAAAAGCGGCCATCCATGGCCGCACTCCTCACCAAGAGCCCAATCCACACTTCACGCCGAAGGACACTTCCAACCCCTACTTCACCTTCGACCCGTCCAAGTGCATCGTCTGCTCGCGTTGCGTGCGTGCATGCGACGAGGTGCAGGGCACCTTCGCGCTGACCATCCAGGGCCGCGGCTTCGAATCCAAGGTGGCGGCCAGCCAGGACAACCGCTTCCTCGATTCCGAATGCGTCTCCTGCGGCGCCTGCGTGCAGGCCTGCCCCACCGCCACGCTGTCCGAAAACACCCTGATCGACAAGGGCCAGGCCGAGCACAGCGTGCTCACCACGTGCGCCTACTGCGGCGTGGGCTGCAGCTTCCGCGCCGAAATGAAGGGCGAGGAAATCGTGCGCATGGTGCCGAACAAGGACGGCCACGCGAACCATGGTCACTCCTGCGTCAAGGGCCGTTTCGCGATCGGATATGCCAGCCATCCGGACCGCATCACCACGCCGATGATCCGGGCGAAGATTTCCGATCCGTGGCGGGTGGTGAGCTGGGACGAGGCGTTCACCCATGTCGCCAGCGAGTTCAAGCGCATCCAGTCGACTCACGGCAAGCATGCGGTCGGCGGCATCACCTCTTCGCGCTGCTCCAACGAGGAGACCTACCTGGTGCAGAAGCTGGTGCGCGCCGGCTTCGGCAACAACAACGTCGATACCTGTGCCCGCGTCTGCCACTCGCCCACCGGCTACGGCCTCAAGTCCACCCTCGGCGAATCGGCCGGCACCCAGGATTTCGACTCGATCGAGCAGACCGACGTGGTGCTGGTGATCGGCGCCAATCCGACCGACGCGCATCCGGTGTTCGGCTCGCAGATGAAACAGCGCCTGCGCGCCGGCGCCAAGCTGATCGTGATCGACCCGCGCCGGATCGACTTGGTGCGCACACCGCATATCCAGGCCGACTACCACCTCATGCTCAAGCCCGGCACCAACGTGGCGGTGCTCGACACGCTGGCGCACGTGATCGTGACCGAAGGCCTGGTCGAGGAGGACTTCGTGGCAAGGCGCTGCGAACCGGAGGCGTTCGCCAAATGGCGCGCTTTCGTCGCCCAGGACAAATACAGTCCGGAGGCGATGGAATCGCAGACCGGCGTACCGGCCGCGCTGGCGCGCGGTGCGGCCCGGCTTTATGCCAGCGGCGGCAACGGCGCGATCTACTACGGGCTGGGCGTGACCGAGCACGCGCAGGGTTCGACCGCCGTGATGGCCATCGCCAACCTGGCCATGGCCACCGGCAACATCGGCCGTGAAGGCGTCGGCGTGAATCCGATGCGCGGCCAGAACAACGTGCAGGGTTCGTGCGACATGGGCTCGTTCCCGCACGAATTTCCCGGCTACCGGCACGTCAGCGATCCCGCTACCCGCGCACTGTTCGAGAAGGACTGGGGCGTGCCTCTTCTTGACGAGCCGGGCCTGCGCATTCCCAACATGTTCGAGGCGGCGCTGGACGGCAGCTTCCGCGGCCTGTACGTCGAGGGCGAGGACATCGCCCAGTCCGATCCGGACACCCGGCATGTCACCGCCGCGTTGAGCGCGATGGAATGCATCGTGGTGCAGGATCTGTTCCTCAACGAGACGGCCAAATACGCCCATGTATTCCTTCCCGGCAGCTCGTTCCTGGAAAAGGATGGCACCTTCACCAACGCCGAACGACGCATCTCGCGCGTGCGCAAGGTGATGGCGCCCAAGGCCGGTTACGCCGACTGGGAGATCACCCAGAAGCTGGCGCAGGCGATGGGCTACCCGATGCAGTACAGCCACGCTTCGGAAATCATGGACGAGATCGCGCGGCTGACACCGACGTTCCATGGTGTCAGCTTCGACAAGATCGACCGGCTCGGCTCGATCCAGTGGCCTTGCAACGAGGAACACCCCGACGGCACTCCGGTGATGCACGTGGGCGAGTTCGTGCGCGGCAAGGGTCGCTTCATGCTGACCGAATACATACCGACCTCGGAAAAGGTCAACGCCGAGCACCCGCTGATCCTCACCACCGGGCGCATCCTCAGCCAGTACAACGTCGGCGCACAGACCCGGCGCACCGCCAACGTGATGTGGCACGACGAGGACCGGCTGGAGATCCACCCGCACGATGCCGAGGAGCGCGGCATCAGCGACGGCGACTGGGCCGGCGTGCGCAGTCGTTCGGGCGACACCGTGCTGCGCGCGATGATCTCCGAGCGCATGCAGCCGGGCGTGGTCTACACCACCTTCCACTTCCCCGGCTCCGGCGCCAACGTGATCACCACCGAGAACTCGGACTGGGCCACCAACTGCCCCGAGTACAAGGTCACCGCGGTGCAGGTCACCCGGGTCAACCAGCCTTCGGACTGGCAGAAGCGCTTCCACGCCTTCTCCGAGCAACAGCAGGAACTGCTGGATCAGGCGCAGTCGGCCGACTCACTTGATCAAGCATGAGCTGGCGATGGCGCAGGACGGATTTGTCTCGCGCCCGATCGATCGCTGGCGGCAGGGCAAGTCGACCCACGAGGACGATTGCGTGGCCGAGGAAGTGCCGGTGGCGGTCGTCTGCAACGGGGTGAGCTTTGCCGTGATGATGGCGACCCCGCACGACCTGGAGGATTTCGCGCTGGGGTTCGCTCTCAGCGAAGGCTTGATTGGCGAGCCGGCGCAGCTGCTGGGTGTGCAGGCATGCGCGCTGCTGGAAGGCATCGAACTGGCCTTGCAGGTTGCCGAGGACACCCACGGCGCGCATCTGGATCGCGCACACGAACGCCGGCTGCCCGGCCGCAGCGGTTGCGGCATCTGCGGCACCCGCGAGCTGGAACAGGCGATCCGGCACAACCCTCCCGTCGGTGCGGGGTCACGGGTTACGCACGAGGCCATCGATCAGGCACTGGCCGAACTGCAGACACGGCAGCCGATGAACGCCGCTACCGGTGCCGTGCATGCTGCCGCCTGGGCCGACCGCCACGGGCATGTCACGCTGGTGCGCGAGGACGTGGGCCGCCACAACGCGCTGGACAAGCTGATCGGCGCGATGCACTGCAGCGGGCTCGACGCCAACGATGGCATGGCGGTGGTCACCAGCCGCGCCAGCTACGAGATGGTGACCAAGGCCGCCGGTGCCGGCATCACCGTGCTGGCCGCGATCTCGGCGCCGACCGCGCTGGCGATCGAGCTGGCGCACAGCGCCGGCGTCACCCTGGTCGGCTTCACACGCCCCGGTAGCCACAACGTCTACTCCCATCCACAGCGCCTGCTTCCCGAACCATGGCAAGATCCGACATGAACATCGAACGACTCGTCACCATGGCCAACGACATCGCCGCCTATTTCGCGGTCGAGCCCGATCACGCCACCGCCGTCGAGGGTGTGCGCGATCACCTGACCAGGTTCTGGGATCCGGTGATGCGGCGGCAACTGAAGGCCCACCTCACTGGCGATGGCGAGGGGCTGAACCCGCTGGCCAGGGAAGCGGTTGCCGGTTTGAGTGTGCCGGACGTTTCAAAGTAAGTTCGCCGGGGCCTTGACCTGCGGCTTTGTCCACTGGCATCGCGAGTTCAGGGGCCTGGTGCGTGGTTCACGCGGCGACACGACGGCCCCATGCCGAGGAGCCGGTCCCGTGCCATGCAATTGCCGTCCGGAAGTGCCGCGATCATGATGCTGCCTGCAAGGCAACGCTTCATCGCCGCTCGCCGCTC
>JAPHUU010000025.1 GCA_026193555.1 Rhodanobacter sp. | reverse complement strand
CCGTGGTCGGAGACCACGATGATGTCGGTGTCCTGCGCCATGCCGAGCTGCTGCAGCTTCGCCTCAAGCTGGCCGAGCAGTTGATCCTGTGCCTGCAGTGCCAGGTGGAACTCCGGCGAGCCGACGCCGTACTCGTGTTCGGTGGTGTCCGGGTTGCGCAGCCACACCACGCTGAGATCGGGCCGGTGCCGGGGCAGGATCTCGTCCAGGTAAACCTTCATCAGCCAGGCGTTGGACGGTCCCGGCGTGGTCACCGTGGCGGCGGTCGCGTCCGAGGTCACGTGATCCTTCAGCGTCACCATGCTGCCCTGCGCGGTTGGTGAATCATTGTCCTCGCGCAGGCTCAGCTGATCGGTGCCGTACGTGTGGGTGGTGTTGGCCGGCAGCCGGTATCCGTCGTGCTGCAGTTCCCTGGCGAAAGCCAGCGGCAGCGCGGTATTTTCATCCAGGATCACGCCGCCCGCGCGATAGTCCTGCAGGAACGCGGGCCCCGACTTGCCCACCGCCGCCGTGGTCAGGCCGGCCTTGTGCGCCGCGGCGAACAGCGTGGGCAGCTCCAGCAGGCCACCGTTGAAATGCGCCTCCAGATCACGCAACACCGCGTAGTCTTCGGTATAGATCGGGTCATGGAAGTCCGCGTCCTGTCCCTTCGCGTTGAGGCCGCTGGCGCCCGGCGCCCAGAAGTGGTTGCCGTAGAAACCGAGCGGGCCGAGGAACGAACCGGTGGCGAAACTGGCCGCATTCGCCATGGTGAAGGTGGGGTAGGTCGAGTGGTTGTCCTCGAAGCGGCTGCCGTGCTGTGCCAACGCCAGCAGGTGGGGCGTGTCCTCGGCGCTGATGGCGTCCGGTCGCATGCCGTCCCACACGAACAGGATCACCCGGTGCGGCTTCGACGCGGGAACGGCCGTCGACGCCTGCGCGCGAGGCACGCAGGCCAGCAGGACGATGGCGAGCATGAAAGGGTAAAACGGCAGGCGGCAGCGAAAGGGGATGGACATGCGGGACTCCGGAAAACGTGAGTCCGCCATTCTGGATGCGGCAGATTGCAATTCGGGGTCAGCGCGGACGCAGGGTCCGCTGAAAATCCTGTGGAACCACGAGGCCGGCCTCAAGGGTTCGGCCAACGCCGACAGGTTCGTGCATGACCTGTCGCGGTTCCACTGCACCTATGTCACGGTGGTTGCATGTTCGCTCGCCAGCATGCCGTGGTCGCGCGCCGGGTCCGGCGGGCACTGCTTCGCTCTGCGGGGTCGATCCATGAAACGTCTATGCTTTGCCATCGCCCTTGCCGCCGGAGTTTCGGCCATGCCGCCGAACGTTGTCCATGCACACGAAAAGCCACTGGCCGCCAGGGTGCTGGTGATCGGCCATCGCGGCGAGCCCGCGGTGCGGCCGGAGCATACGCTGGCGTCGTACGGCAAGGCGATCGCCGACGGTGCCGACTTCATCGAGCCAGATCTGGTCATGACCCGCGATGGCGTGATGGTGGCCCGCCATGAAAACGAGATCGGCGGCACCACGGATGTCGCCATCCATCCCGAGTTTGCCGCGCGCAAGACGACCAGGATGATCGATGGCCAGGCAGTCACCGGCTGGTTCACCGAGGACTTCACGCTGGCCGAGCTGAAGACCCTGCGCGCCCGCGAGCGGCTGCCGCAGTTGCGCAGCACCCGGTATGACGGCGAGTTCCAGATTCCCACGCTGGACGAGATCATCGACTTCGTTGCCGCCGAGTCGGCGGTGGTAGGACATCCGGTGGGCATCATTCCGGAGATCAAGCACGGGACCTATTTCCAGAAGCTGGGTCTGCCGATGGAAGACAAACTGCTGGCCACGCTGGCGGCGCACAGCTACACCCGCACCGCGCCGGTGGAAATCCAGTCGTTCGAGATCGCCAACCTGAAATACCTGCACCAGAAGCTGGGTGGCGCGCACGCCAACATCCGCCTGCTGCAGCTGATCGATGATCCGGGACTGCAGCCGTACGACGTCGCCGCCGCGGGCGGAAGACTCACCTACGCGCAGATGATGACGCCGACCGGGCTGCGCGCCGTTGCCAGCTATGCCGATGCGATCGGACCGAACATCAACGTCATCATTCCGCTCACGGCCGACGGTCATCTGGGTAGTCAGACCGCGCTGGTACACGATGCCCACGCAGTGGGCCTGCAGGTGCATCCGTATACGTTCCGCCCGGAGAATGTGTTCCTGGCGAAGGACTTCTGGCTGGGGCACGACCCGGACGCATTCAACGAGGCCGGCCTGATTGCGCAGATCGACGCCTATCTCGATGCCGGCATCGATGCGTTCTTCACCGATGATGCGGCGATCGGGCGCAAGGCTGTCGACCAGCGTTGAGTGACGGCGACGCATGCTTGTCATCCAGGTGCAGCGAGCCGCATCAACCATGGGCGGATACCACGACAACTCTCCGGAATCTGCATGCGCCAT
>JAPHUU010000163.1 GCA_026193555.1 Rhodanobacter sp. | reverse complement strand
GCCATGGGTGTAGTCGATCAGCTGGTCCGGCACCACGATCACCTGCGGGCCCATGTCGTGGCGGATGCCGCCGACCGCGTTGACGCCGATCACCCGCCGCGCGCCGAGGCGGTGCAGCGCCCACAGGTTGGCGCGGTAGTTGACCCGATGCGGCAGCAGGTCGTGGCGCTCGCCGTGGCGCGCCAGAAACGCCACCCGCTTGCCGGCGAAGTCGCCGACCACCACCTCGCCCGAGGCGTCGCCGTAGGGCGTTTCGACGGCCTCGCGCACGGTGTTTTCCAGGCCCGGCAAGTTGTACAGGCCACTGCCACCGATCACGGCAAGGTCGATGGATGTTGGCTCAGGTTGGGGCATCGTGGTGATCCGTCTGCAGATGGTGGACAAGGGCCCGCGTGGTACCGCAAGGCACCGGAGCCCGCGTGAAGCGCACCGCGTGAGATGCCCTTGCCTCGCAGGGCGGGCAGTGCCCGCCGCTCTCGATTGTGGGCCTGGTCGAAAAGCACGGCGGGCAGTGCCCGCCTTGCAAGGCTTTACCCCAAATCGAGCAAGAGCATCACGCACAGGGTGCGCTCCTACAAGGTATTGGTTTCCCTCAAGGCATAGATCCCCGGCAGGTTGCGACCCTGCTCGTAGTAGTCCATGCCATAGCCGAACACGTAGCGGTCCGGCAGCTCCAGGCCGTTGAAGTCGGACGCGATGCCCTCGGCCAGCCGGTCATGCCGCTTGCTGCACAGGCTGGCGATCAGCACGCGCCGCGCGCCGCGGCGGTAGCAATCGTCACGCACCGCCTTGAGCGTGTAGCCCTCGTCCAGGATGTCATCGACCAGCAGCACGACACGATCGGCCAGCGACACCATGGGCTCGCGCAACCAGTGCAGCTCGCTGCCGGTGGTGGCGCCGCGGTAGCGGGTCGCGTGCACGTAGTCGAACTCCAGATCGGTACCTATCGCCAGCGCCAGCTGGCCGGCGAAGATCAGGGCGCCGTTCATCACGGTGAGGAACACCGCGCGCTCACCGGCGAGGGCCGCGTCGATCTGCCGCCCCATCCCGGTGATGATGGCTTCCAGCTCGCTGCGACCATGCAGCAGATCGGAGCGCTCCAGCGCATCGGCAAGCAACGGGGTGGAAGTGTTCATGCGATTCCCGGTTCGGCGTTCAAGGCCGTGATGCGCGCGACGAAACGCTCGCGCTGTGGATTGTCGATCAGCCCGTCCCAGCTCGAGCCCAGCGCACCACGCAGGGCGGCCAGCTGCGGCGGGAGCGGCGTCATGTCACCCGGCGGCGTCAGCTCAGCCGGCATCGCCGCGAGCGCCTCGTCCACCACCTCGGGGAAGCAGGCCAGCACCAGATCGCAGCCCGCGTCCAGATGGGCGCGCACGCGGGCGCCGACGCTGCCGGCGGCACCGGCTGCCGCCATGCTGATGTCGTCGCTGATCACCGCACCGGCAAAGCCCAGTTCGCCGCGCAGGATCTGCCCGATCCAGACTTTCGAGTACCCGGCGGGCTGGCTGTCCACGGCCGGATAGGTCACGTGCGCCATCATCACCGCCTCGACCCGTGCCTCGATGCACTCGGCGAACGGGCGCAGATCGTCGCGGCGGATCGCTTCGAGGCTGCGCGGGTCGATCGCCGGCGCCTTGTGGGTGTCGCCGGCCACCGAGCCGTGACCGGGGAAATGCTTGAGTACCGCCGCCATGCCGCCCAGATGCATGCCGCGCACATAGGCCTGCGCCAGCTCGGCGGTAACTGCCGGGTCGGCATGGAACGCGCGCGCGCCGATCGCGGCATTGCCGCGCGCCAGGTCGACCACCGGCGCGAAACTGAAATCGACGCCACTGGCTCGCAACTCGCTGGCCATCACCCAGGCGTGCTCCTCGGCCAGCCGGACGGCTTCGGCCGGATCGCGGTCATGCACCGCCCCGATCGCGGCCAGCGCCGGCAGCCGGGTGAAGCCTTCGCGGAAGCGCTGCACCGGGCCACCCTCCTGGTCGACCGCGATCAGCAGGTGATCGCCCCCGGCCTCGCGGATCGATTCGCACAGCGCCTGCAGCTGCCCGCGCGATTCGAAATTGCGCGAGAACAGCAGCACGCCGGCGACGCCCGGTGCGGCGAGCCAGCGCTGCTCCTGCGCGGTCAGTTGCGGTCCGGCCACGCCGATCATCAACATGCGGCCTCCTCGGCGGCGCGTTCGGCCGGCGACCACTGCCGGTAGGGATGCGCGATCAGGTTG
>JAPHUU010000446.1 GCA_026193555.1 Rhodanobacter sp. | reverse complement strand
GAGGAGTACGAGCACGCCAAGGCGCGCGGTGCCCGGATCTATGCCGAGCTGGTGGGTTTCGGCATGAGCGGGGATGCGTTCCACATGACCGCGCCAAGCGAGGGCGGCGAGGGTGCGGCACGCTGCATGCAAAATGCGTTGAACGATGCGCAGCTCGATCCGGGCGACGTGCAGTATGTCAACGCGCATGGCACTTCCACCCCGCTGGGTGATCTGGGCGAGGTCCACGCCGCCAAGACGATATTCGGCGCGCATGCCTACACGCTCGCGATGAGCTCGACCAAGTCGACCACCGGGCATCTGCTCGGTGCGGCCGGTGGCGTCGAGGCGATCTTCACGATCCTCGCGTTGCGCGACCAGGTGCTGCCGCCGACCATCAATCTGGACGAGCCCAGCGAAGGCTGCGATCTGGACTTCGTGCCGAATGTCGCGCGCGAGGCCAAGCTGGACATCGCCATTTCCAACTCGTTTGGCTTTGGTGGCACCAACGGCACGCTGGCATTCCGCCGCGTCTGAGTGTGGCCTGCCAGCAACGTGTTCTTCGCGGCCGGCACGACTTGCTGGTGCCGGCCGCGGCCTTTCCGACACGCTATCCCTGCCTGCTCGAGAGTGTGGTGCGCGGTACCGCGCAGTCACGCTACGACATCCTGTTTGCCTTTCCGCGCGATGCCCTCAGCTTGCCTGCCGACGGCGTTTTGCGTGGCCCTGCCGGCGAGCATGTGAGCGGACGTTTTCTGGACGCGTTGGACAAGGCCTGGCAGGCCGATCGATTGCCTGCGGGCGATGACGATGGGCTGCCTTTCCACGGTGGCTGGGTGTTGCTGCTGGCGTATGAGCTGGCCGGTGAAATCGAACCGAGACTGAGACTGCGGGCGCCGTCGATCTTGCCGCGGGCACTGGCGCTGCGCTGCCCGGCCGCGATCATCATCGATCACGTGCGCGATTGCACCGTACTGGTGGCTGAGGCGGGCAGTGAAAGCCTGCTCGATCAGATGGAGGCGGATCTCGCCTTCCCGGTGCAGATCCCGCCGCTGCCGGTCCTCGCCGACTGGGCGGAGGATGCGCCACAGGGCTTTCTCGACGGAGTCACGCGTATCCATGAGCACCTGCAGGCCGGCGACATCTTCCAGGTGAATCTGTCGCGGGCCTGGCACGCGAGGTACGTGGCACCACCGACGCCGGCGTCACTGTATGCCGCGCTGAGGGGGGCCAACCCGGCTCCTTTTGCCGGCCTGCTGCAACATGCGGAATGGTCAGTGGTCAGCTCCTCACCGGAACGGCTGGTGGAAGCCCGTCGCGGCGTCGCGCAGACCCGGCCGATTGCCGGTACCCGGCCCCGGCTGCCGGAGGACGACGAGCTGGCGCGCATCCGTGAATTGAGCGCACATCCGAAGGAGCGTGCCGAGCATGTGATGCTCATCGATCTGGAACGCAACGACCTCGGTCGCGTATGCGTACCCGGCACGGTCGAGGTCGATGAGCTGATGGTGGTGGAGAGCTACGCCCACGTGCACCACATCGTTTCCAATGTGCAGGGGCGCCTGCGTGCCGAGGTGACGCCCGGCGAGGTGATTGCCGCCACCTTTCCCGGCGGCACCATCACCGGCTGCCCGAAGGTGCGCTGCATGGAAATCATCGCCGCGCTGGAGGATGCTCCGCGCGGCGCCTATACCGGTGCACTGGGCTATCTCGACCGCAACGGTGACCTCGACTTGAATATCCTGATCCGCACGCTGACCCTGGCCGGCAACGAGGTAACGCTGCGGGCGGGCGCTGGCATCGTCGCCGACTCGGTGGCCGAACTCGAGCTGGAGGAAACCCGCGCCAAGGCACGCGGCCTGCTGCGGGCGCTGGGGGTGCCGGAGTGATCGAGTCGAGGATCCTGGTCAACGGCGCGTCGACCGATGCGGTGTCTGTGCTGGATCGCGGCATGGCCTACGGTGACGGTTTGTTCGAAAGCATTTGCTTCGTTGGCGGCGCCGCGCCGCTGTGGCAGCGGCATATGCGGCGATTGCTGGTCAGCTGCCGCAGGCTGCACCTGCCGGCACCGGATCCGGCGCAACTGTGGGTTGAAGCGCGCGAGGTCATCGCCGACATGCGGCGCGCGGTGGTGCGTATCACCGTAACGCGTGGAGTCGGCGCGCGCGGCTATGCACCGCCAGCGTCGCCGCGCACCACGCGGGTGGTGGCGGCATTCCCGCCACCAACTTCGCCGGGTGATGCACATGAGCAGGGCGTGCACATGCGGATCTGCGACATCCGGCTGGCCGAACAACCGCTGCTCGCCGGCATGAAGCACCTGAACCGGCTGGAGCAGGTGCTGGCGCGCGCCGAGTGGAGCGATCCAGGCATCGCCGAAGGCGTCCTGTGCGATCAGCATGGTCGGGTGATTTCCGCCACCATGGCCAATCTGTTTGCGGTGGTCGACGGCGTGCTGATCACGCCTGCACTGGAGCAATGCGGTGTGGCTGGCGTGGCTCGCGCTGAAGTGCTGGAAGTCTGTCCGCTGGCGAGGGTGGACGAATTGTCAGTGGCGGCCTTGTTGGAGGCCAGCGAGGTCTTTCTAAGTTCGAGCGTACGCGGCATCCTGCCGGTACAGTCGTTGGCTGCGCGGGTCTACCTGCCCGGCGCCGTAACCCGTCAGCTGCAACAGCATTGGCGCAATCTGGGATTTTCGATGGAGCAGAGTGGATGATTCGCAACGTGATCGGAGGGCGGATCTTGCCGCGTCTGCTGGTGTTGATCGCCCTGCTGGCCGTTGTCGGCGCGCTGCTGTATGGCTGGAACGACTTTGACCGGTTCACTCGTTCGCCGCTGAACGTGACGGCGAAAGGCGAAAGCATCGACATCAGTCGTGGCCGCAGTTTCAAGGACATCGTCGCCGACCTTCGTCAGCGCGGGTTGAGCACGGCCCATCCACTGTACTGGCGCCTGCTTGGCGAACAGATGCGCGTCGTCGGCCGGCTGCATGCCGGCGAATATGCCGTCGAGGTCGGCATCACGCCGCGCCAGCTGCTGGCGAACATGGCTGCGGGCAAGGTATTGCAACGCAACTTCACCATCGTCGATGGCTGGAACTTCAGTGAGTTGCGCCAGGCACTGGCCACGGCTGTCGTGCTGAAACATGAGAGCGAAAATCTCGACGATGCCGCGATCATGCAGAAGATCGGCGCTGGCGGAGTGATGGCGGAAGGCCAGTTTCTGCCGGAGACCTATGCCTACGTGAAAGGCGATTCCGATCTGGACATTCTCAAGCGGGCACACCTGGGGATGGTGCGCACCCTCGACGCGCTGTGGCCGGCGCGGGACAAGAATCTGCCGTTGGCTACCCCGTACGATGCGCTGATCCTGGCCTCGATCGTGGAAAAGGAAACCGGCCGTGCCGATGAGCGTGCGCGGATTGCCGGCGTTTTCGTGCGGCGTCTGCGGGACCATATGTTGCTGCAGACCGATCCGAGCGTGATCTACGGCATGGGCAGCCGTTATGCCGGCAACATTCACAAGAGCGATCTCACCACCGATACGCCCTACAACACGTATACCCGGGCAGGGCTCCCGCCCACGCCCATTGCGCTGCCGGGAAAGCCGGCCTTGCTGGCGGCGTTGCACCCGGCATCCGGCACCGAGCTGTACTTCGTCGCAAGTGGTGATGGCGGTCACGTGTTCGCCAGCACGCTGGAGGAACACAATCGCAATGTCGAGTGCTACCAGCGGAAGCATTGCCGATGAGTTCGTTGCGCGGAAAATTCATCAGCCTCGAAGGCGGCGAAGGTGCTGGCAAGAGCACCTTGCTTGCCGGCTTGCGCGAATACATCGGGCAGCAGGGCGTCGAGCTGGTGTCGGCGCGGGAGCCGGGGGGGACACCGCTGGGCGAGGCGGTGCGCGGCATCGTGCTCGACCCGGCGCTGCGCGGATTGACCGCCGAGACCGAACTCCTGCTGATGTTTGCGTCGCGTGCGCAACTGGTACGCGAGCTGATCGCCCCGGCACTGCATGCCGGGCGATGGGTACTGTGTGATCGCTTCGCCGACGCCAGTTATGCCTATCAGGGCGGCGGCCGCGGCCAGCCGATGGCGCGGATCGCCGAGCTGGAACACTGGGCCTGTGCCGGCGTGAAGCCCGACCTGACCCTGCTGCTGGATCTGCCGGTGGCCACCGGGCGTGCCCGCGCTGCGGGTCGTGGCGATGCGGATCGCATCGAAGTCGAGACCGATCAGTTCTTCGAACGCGTGCGCGCGTGCTACCGGGAGCTGGCTGCTGCCGAGCCGGATCGATTTCGGGTGATCGACGCCAGCCAGCCGCCAGCGGCCGTATTGCTGGCTGTCACCCGGGCGGTGGCAAGCTTGATCGATGGTGTGCGGGCGTGACCGGCCTGCCATGGCACGACGATCACTGGTCGCGACTGCAGGCGCGCCGTCAACGCGATGCGATGCCGCATGCGTTGTTGCTGTGCGGTCCAAACGGGCTTGGCAAGCGCGCGTTCGCGCAGCGCTTCGTGCAGGGACTGTTGTGCGGCCAGTCGACGCAGGGCGAGGCCTGCGGACAGTGCCGTACCTGCCTGCTGTTGGCGGCAGGCACGCATCCCGACCTGATCCGGCTGACGTTCGGCCTGCGCAAGGATGGCGTGCAGCGCAGCGAAATCGTGGTCGACCAGATTCGTGGATTGTCGGCGCGCCTGGCGATGAGCAGCCAGTTCGGCGGCTGGCAGGTGGCGATCATCGATCCGGCCGATGCGCTGAATTCGGCGGCGGCCAACGCCTTGCTGAAAACGCTGGAAGAACCGGCGGCGCAGACCCTGCTGATCCTTGTCGCTGATGCCCCGTGGCGGCTGCCGCAGACGATCCGCAGCCGCTGCCAGCGGATCGAGTTTCAGCTGCCCGGGACTGCTGCAGCCCTGGCATGGCTGGAGGCCGAGGGCGTTGGCGATGCGGCGGCAGCGCTGACCGCTGCGGGTGGCAATCCTGGTCTGGCCAGGATGTGGGCGCAGGAAGGCGCGCTCGATCGGCGGCTGGAGGTGCGCAAGGATCTGGCGGCGCTGGCGGCCGGGCGAGGTCAGCCGACCGAGGTGGTCAAGCGCTGGCTGGACAGCGCGCCGGAGCAGCGTCTGTGGTTCGCCGCCCAGGCGGTGGCTGACGAGATCCGGATCAGGGCAACGCAGGGAAGCGGACCGCTGGCCAGCGGACTGGACGTCGAGGCACTGGGTCAGTGGTACAGCGCCAGCAACCGCACCAGGGAAAGCCTGCGTGGTCCCTTGCGTGGCGATCTGCTGCTGCTCGAACTCCTCGCGCAATGGCGCTGACCCACATGACGGGCGGCAACGAGCCGGTTGCCGGCAGCGTGGATGACACACCGGTATTTTCCGCACAGACTCGCCTGCTGGTGGTGGCACCGCATCCGGACGACGAAACCATTGCCACCGGTCTGCTGATCCAGCAGGTGCGTGCTGCCGACGGTGAAGTACAGATTCTGCTGCTGACCGCTGGCGACAACAACCCGTGGCCGCAGCGCTGGCTGGAACGGAGGCTGCTGATCCGGGCGCAGGATCGGGAGCGCTGGGGACGCCGGCGTCACGCGGAAGCGCTGCAGGCGCTGCAGCGTCTTGATGTGCCGTCGCAGGCCTTGCACGCCTTGGGTCTGCCGGACATGGGCATAACCGACTGCCTGCTCCGGCCGGACACTGCGGTAGTCGATGCCGTGGCCAAAGCCATCGAGCAATTTCAGCCGACTCTGATCGCGGTTCCGGCACTGGCCGACCGCCACCCCGATCATGGATCCGCCCACGTGCTGGTTCGTCTGGCGCTGACCCGGCAGCGACCGTCACCGCCAGTTCTGACCTATCTGGTGCATGGAAGGACGCTGGGCGTCAGTTCCGTCGAAATTGGCGGTACCAGTACGCAACGGTCAAGCAAGCGCTCGGCGTTGCTGGCTCATTGCACTCAGATGGCGTTGAGTGCCGGCCGGATGCGGCGCATGGCCGAGCGACCGGAGTGCTATGACCGGCTGCCGGCGCAGTCGGAATCGGCTCGCGCGCTGCCATGGCAGCCTCCCGGATGGCTCGGGCGCTGGCTGCGATTGAGTGTGGTCACCGAGTCGGGGGCGCAAACGTGGCGTTGGTGCAATGCGCCACTGCACCGTGACGATCACGGCGCCTACCACCTGACCTCGCTGGCGGGAGCGGAAGATTCGGCGCGTTTCGTCAGGCTGGCATGGGATCTGCATACGCCTTGGATCTTCGACTATTGGGGCTGGTGCGAGATCTAGTGGCATGCGGTGCTGATTCCGGCATCGCGTGCTTCAGCCATGGGAATCAATCAGAGCAGCGGGCAATGTGCCGCGCGGCGGTCTGCGACCGCATCTGACACGGCGACCTGGTCAGCATGCTCATGTCGAGGCAACACCCACTGTTTCTGTCTACCGGACCGGCTACCTGAATGCAGAACGCGGATCAGAACGAGTGGCAGAACAATCCGGCAGTGTCGACCGTATCCAGCGAGAGTTTCTACGCCACGCTGTCGGATATCGGCCAGTTGATGGCCCGCTCGCTCGAACCGCAGGTGCTCTACCAGGCGATCATCGAGGTATTGGAACGCCGGGTGGGTGCCTTGCTGGTGATGGTAGGTGAAGTGGATCGCGCCAGTGGCCTGTTCCGGCGCATGGCGCCGGCGCAGGTCGCCGGAGACGTACAGGACGTCTACCCTGACCACTTGTCACTCACGCTTGCCAAGCCGTCATTCTGGCAGGGGGCACCCCAACTGGAGCCGGATGTCCGCCGTACTTCAGGTGTCGAGGCGTTCCAGCAGGCCTATGTGAAACATGGAATCACCTCGGTCGTCGCGGTGCCGGTGCTGGTGTTCGGCGAGGTGCGTGCCGGTCTGGTGATACGGGCAGTCGATCCGGGGTACTTCTCCGCAGCGATGATCGACTTGCTGCAGCAGGCTGCGGCCAGTATCGGGCTGGGGCTGGAATCCCACGAACAGCGGACGCGGCTGCTGCAGTCAGTGCGGGACGAAGCGCGCCAGCGACGCATGCTGCGTCTGCTCAGCGAGATGATCAAGGTGGTCACTCATAGTGCGGACGAACAGGTTCTGCTGGCCAATGCCTGCGACGTGTCGCGATCCGTTGGCGGCTACCTGTTTGCGGGTATCGCGTTGTTGGAGCTTGATTCCCCGCAGACGCTGCTGCTGCGCGCCCATGACGGTCTTGCCGGACAGTGCGAGAGCCCTCTCCGGTGTGTACTGGATAGTCCGGACCTCGGCCAGCACGCGGTCGTCGGAGCCATGCGCACCGGTCGGCCCCAGATCAGTCAGGTCTTGCCGCTTGCCAACGCGGGCTGGCCGCTCCGGGCCGAGATGCCTGATCTGGGGGCGGTGCTGACGATGCCGCTGCGGTTGGACGGAATCATCATCGGTGTGTTCGTTGTCGGGGCAGTCGAGGCTGGGGCCTTTGAACCGGCTGAAGTCCAGATTTTCACGGAGATGGCGACCGAGCTGGGGCTGGGTATCCAGATCCAGCGGGCGAAAGCCGCGCGGCGGGTGGCGGAACGCGACCTGCGTTTCAACCTGCAGTATTTTCGCAGCATCTTCTCAAACCAGCATGTCGGGATGTTGGTGCTGTCCGAAGATGAGACGGTGAAATATGTCAATGAGGCGTTTTGCGAGCTGCACGGATTGCTTGAATCACCGGCCGAGCTGGAAGGCCGACCCGCCGCACTGATTTTTTCTCAGCTGGCGCAGATCTACGAACAACCACAGGCCGAAATTCGCCGCCTCGGGGAGATCCTGTCCGGTGGCGATGCGGTCAAGGGCGAGGAGGTAAGTATCAGGGGTGGGCGCACGTTCCTGCGCGACTTCACGCCGATCAGCATCGATGGCCTGGCTCGCGGCAGGATATGGCAGGAACGGGAAATTACCGACCAGAAGAGGCAGGAACAAAGCGTCAAGCGCCTGGCTTTCTACGATGTGGTGACCGGCCTGCCCAATCGCCGACTGCTGTTCGAGTTGCTGGAACAGGCACGCAAGCAGGCTCTCCGGGAACAGACCCTGCTGGCGGTCGGTGTGCTGGACCTTGATCGATTCAAGAGTGTCAATGACACGATCGGTCATGAAGGCGGCGATCAGGCGCTGATGGAGGCGTCGGCGCGGATTCGTGCGATGTTGCGCAAGGCCGATGTGCTGGCTCGTTTCGGTGGCGACGAATTCGCCCTGATCATCCCCGGTCTCGACAGCAGGGAGCAACTGGATGCCATCAGCCGGTGCATCCTGCAGGCCTTGCGGGCGCCATTCATCCTGATGGGCGAGCAGGTGCACCTTTCCGCGAGTATCGGCTGGACGCTTTTCCCGCTGGATCCATCCGCCGCCGAAGGTCTGGTTCGCCATGCGGATCTGGCCATGTATGCGGCAAAAGAGGATGGCAAGGACCGGGGAGTGATCTACGAACCGGCAATGGAAAACGGGCAGATTCAATTGCAGGCCATGCGCGACAGGTTTGTCGAGGCATTGGCGAACTCTCAGTTGCGGCTGCTGTACCAGCCGATCGTCTACATCGACGGCTTGCCGGGACGGCATGGTGTGGCGGGAATGGAGGCTTTGTTGCGCCTGGATGATTCCGATGAGGGACTGATCGAACCGGCCAGGTTCATGCACGTGCTTGACGATGCGCAACTGGCGCGGCCGATCGGTCGCTTTGTGCTGGGCGAGGCGTTGAAGCAGTGCCAGGCATGGATGATGACGGGTGTCTGGCTTCCGGTGTCCGTCAACATCAGTACGCGTCATCTGCTGCACCCGGCCTTTTTCAGCGACATCGACGCGGTGTTGGAGACCTACCCGGGGGTGCTGGACGTGGGCTTCGGCATCGAAGTCACGGAAACCGGGCCGACCATGGATCACGCCCGCGCGAAGATCGTCATCGAGGAATGCCGCCGGCGCGGTATCCGGGTCAGTCTGGACGACTTCGGTACGGGCAGCGCATCGCTGAGTCACATTCAGCAACTCGATATCGAGCACATCAAGCTTGACCAGAGTTTCGTTCGCGACATCCTCAGCGATGAGCGCAACGTGGCAATTGCGGCCGGCGTGATCACCACCGCGCGCATGCTGGCCAAGGCGGTGATCGCCGAAGGGGTCGAGACTTCGGCACAGGGCGATCTGCTGGCATCCCTGGGTTGCCATCAACTGCAGGGATACTCCATTTCGCGACCGATGCTGGCCGAATCCGTCGCCGGATGGGTTTCGCGCTGGGTGCCGCCGGACTCGTGGGAACACATGGCAAGCGAGCGGCAGTCGTTGCTGTCGGCCCAGTCATGGATCCAGTGAACATCCCTGGCCAGCCCTGAAGCCGGGCAATGCGTGCGATGGATGTCACATGCTGAGCGCCGAAAGTGGTATGACGAGCTTGCAACATAATAAGATCGCCACATCGTCAGGGTGGTTTCACCATCCAGCAGGGGTCATCCATGCAACCCGCAACCGCCCGACAGGGCATCATCTCGCTGAAAATCAAGGATGCCGCGTCGCTGTACAACGCGTACATGCCGTTCCTGAAACACGGTGGCCTGTTCGCGGCGACCGCACAGCAGTACGCACTCGGTGACGAGGTGGTGTTGCTGGTAAGTCTTGCCGAGGAGACCGAGCGCCTTTCGGTGG
>JAPHUU010000226.1 GCA_026193555.1 Rhodanobacter sp. | reverse complement strand
TCCATTTCTTGGTCTGGAGCTGCCACCCGGACTGGACACCACGTTCGAGCCTGGCAGGCGCGGAAAGAAGGATGGCCAGGGGCTATACCTCTGGCGGGACGGCAAGCCGCAGAAGCCCTCTGTCGAGCGCAACTACGTGACACCAGCCGATGTGCAGGAGCGGATGATTCTGCCCATGGTGAACGAGGCCATCGCCTGTCTTGCTGATGGTGTGGTCGACGACGCCGACCTGCTCGATGCCGGAGTGATTTTCGGCACCGGCTTCGCGCCATTCCGGGGTGGCCCGATCCAGTATGCGCGCAGCGAAGGCTGAGACAAGATCATGGCACGACTGGAACGGCTTGCCAAGGATCATGGCCCGCGCTTCGCACCGAAGGACGGCTGGAATCACCCCGCGCTGGCAGGCAGTGCCTTGGATACCTTCGAGGCCATGGATCAGGCCGCAGCAGGCGAATAGCAGGCAGCGCGCTGCGCCGTTGCGTCAACCACCCTGCCTGCCACCTGCCTGCATCGCCCAGGCCGGGCCCGGCTTACCAGATCAGATCATCGGGTACGCCGTCATCGTTCCGCGAAGCCGAGTCGGGATCGACCAGCAACGCCAGCAATTTCGGATCGACGAGACGCACCTGCTCGGCAATCTCGCGACTGACCAGCAGGTAACGCCCGCCCTGCTGCACGACCCCCAGCCTCCCTGCATTCACGGCCGCCAACTGTGCGGCATCGACATGCACCCGGCGAATCTTTCCGGCATATTCGAAATGGCGCGGCTGGTCGGCATCAGCGCTGTTGAGTACGTTGCCGTCCAGTAGCTGCTTGATCTTCAACTTGCTCTCGCGCCGGAGCCGTGCCTGTTCGGCGGCTTCGTGCTCGACCCGCTTGCGTTCGACGGCTTCGGTCTGTGCGCGAATCGCATACGCCTTGGCGAGATCGATCTCCCCCTGATCCCGCCCCGCCGGCTTGGAGGCACGCTGCGACGGATTGGGCCTTGCGCCCTGGTGCGCCGACTTCCCCGATTCTTTGGATGGCGCGAATTTTGAGGGCGTCGTGCGCTTCTCATCGCGCACGCGGGATGGTTGAACCTGTTTGACGATACCGCTCTTGAGCAGCTGATCGCGCAGGGAGTCGGCCATGATGTGGATCCGTTGTCAGAGGAAATTGGCGATGATGTGAATCAGTAGTGCGGCGGTGGCGGCTCGTTGTGGGGGTCGTCCGCCTGACCAATCCGCATGGTGGAAAGCTCACCGCGAAGCTCGCGCAACATGCGCTCCAGCGCAGCAATACGCACCGACTGATCGGCATCCGCCGCCGCCAGCGCGTGCACCGTGTCGTCGATGAAAGTCAGCTTCACCTCCAGCTCGGTCAATCGCTGCTGCGTCAAATCGTCCGAGATCGTCACGACCGCGCCTGCAGACTGCGACCGCGGCCAATGCCGTAATACGCCAGACCCGCCTCTGCCACTGCCGCCGGATCGTACAGATTGCGGCCATCGAAAATGGCCGGCTCGCGCAACATGGCGCGGATCTGCGAAAAATCCGGACTGCGAAATGCCTTCCATTCGGTAACGATGGCCAGCACGTCGGCGTCTTCCAGGGCATCGTAGGCGGACTCGCACAGCACCAGATCGTCGCGCTCGCCATACAGCCGACGTGTTTCCTCACGCGCCTCGGGGTCGAAGGCGCGCACCTTGGCGCCCGCCGCCCACAGTGCTTCCATCAAGGGCCGACTGGGCGCTTCGCGCATGTCGTCGGTATTCGGCTTGAAGGCCAATCCCCACAACGCGACGGTCTTTCCCGCCAGCTGACCGTGAAAATGGCGCTGAATCAGTTCGAACAGCTTGGTCTTCTGCCGCAGATTGACGGCCTCGACCGCGTCCAGCAGCACGGCCTCGTAGCCTTGACTGCGCGCGGTTCGACCCAGCGCCTGCACGTCCTTGGGGAAACACGATCCACCGTAACCGGCGCCGGGATAGATGAAGTGGTAGCCGATCCGCGGGTCCGAGCCGATACCCTGCCGCACCAGCTCCACATCGGCCCCGACGCACTCGGCAATATTCGCAATCTCGTTCATGAAACTGATCTTGGTCGCGAGCATCGCATTGGCGGCGTACTTGGTCAGCTCCGCCGAGCGCACGTCCATCACCACCATCCGATCGTGATTGCGATTGAAAGGCGCGTACAGCTTGCGCAGCAGTGTCACCGCACGCGCGCTGGAGGCGCCCACGATGATGCGGTCGGGGCGCAGGCAGTCCTCCACCGCGGCACCTTCCTTCAGGAACTCCGGATTGGACACCACATCGAACTCGACAGTGGCGCTGCGATCGGCCAACGCGCCGACGATCACATCGCGCACCTGATCGGCGGTGCCCACCGGGACGGTCGATTTGTTCACGACGACCGCATACCGATCCAGATGCAGGCCGATACTTTTCGCCACGGCCAGCACATAAGTCAGATCCGCACTGCCATCTTCATCCGGTGGCGTGCCCACGGCGATGAAGATGACCTCGCCATGCGCAATGGCCGATGCTGCCTCAGTGGTGAAGTTGAGCTGCCCGCTGGCATGGTTGCGCCGGACGATGGGCTCCAGTCCCGGCTCGTAAATGGGTATCTCGCCGCGCTTCAACCGCGCGACCTTGGCCGCATCAATATCGACGCACACCACGCGGTTGCCCATCTCCGCCAGGCACGCGCCAGTGACCAGACCGACATAGCCGGTACCGAATATCGTGACATTCATCATTGTCGCGTGGCTTCCCTAATGCCTAATGCGGCGTCAGCCGCCTATTCTAACCGTGCAGAGCACGTCGCGAAGCACTGCTCATGGACAAAACGCATAAGGGCGCGAATCGCTTCGCGCCCTTATGCGTTACCACAACCCTCGGGTTGTTACGGCTATCAGCCGCCGGGAGCAGCGGCACCAGCCGGGGTCGGACCGGTGTTGACCAGGGTCACGTCAAAGATCAACGTGGCATTTGGTGGCATCGGCGGCTTCGGCTCGGCGCCATAGGCCAGCGCCGACGGAATGAACAGCTTGTAATGGCCACCCACCTGCATCAACTGCAAGCCTTCACGGAAGCCGGGAATCACACCGGCCAGCGGAATCGAGGCCGGTCCCGGTGGATTGTGCTTGGCCGAGGCATCGAACACCTGTCCGTCGACGAAACTGCCGGTGTACTCGATCTTCACGGTGTCGTTCGGGCCCGGACGGACACCCGTACCCTGGCTGATGACCTGATACTGCAGGCCGGATGCGGTCGTCTTTACGCCGGTCGCATGCTTGTTCTTGGCCAGAAATGCCTCGCCCTCGGCCTTGTTCTTGGCACCCAGCTTGACCACTTCGGCCTTGTACTTGGCCTGGATCTTCGCCATGAACGCGTCATGCACCTGCTTGGCTTCGGCGTCGCTCATGGTCGGCTTCTGGCCCGACAGCGCTGCCTTCACCGCACTGGCCACGGCGTTGGGATCCAGTTCGTCGCGCATGATCGGCGGAACCTGGGAAGCGATTTCCCAACCCACCACATAGCTGGCCTTGGCCTTGTCAACCGTGCCCGCGGCACCGGCCTTCGCAGGCTGGGCGTAAACGCTGGCCGTCATGCCCAGCGCAACCGCCAGCGCAACGGCCGTCAGCGTGGGACGCAGAAATTGCTTCATTCGAAACTCCCTCGTGTTTGGATATGCCGGCGTTGCCAGCCGGACCTCCCCGATGGAGGCAGGCCACGCATTGTGCGGCGCTTGTCCGGACTTGGCAACGATTACCCACTGCGACCGACGTTCGGCAGAAAGGTTCACCGCCGTTGAAGTTTTACCCTTCATGCCGCGTCTGAACCGGCGGGTGGCTCGGGCTTGTCCAGAGTGTCTTTCAGTGCCGCTTGCAGCCGCGCGTGCATCTTGACCAGCGAGCGCCACAGGACAACCGCCAACACGCCTCCGGACACAACCAACGACAGCGCAATGCCACGTGGTGGCAGGATCGTCGAGCCCAGCGCACTGACCAGCACCGCCAGCCCCAGCAACGTCGCCAGCGGAATCACCCGGGCCAGCACACCACGAATCTGGCGGGTGTAGGCACCGGTCAGGCTTTCGCGAATACCCAGCTCGGCCAGCACCATGCCCAGCGCCTCGGCCTTGCGATACACGGCGATCAGCAACGGCAGCGACAGAAAAAGCGCGCAGGCCCAGATCAGCGTGTGGCGCAGATCACGCCCGATGCCGAATGTCGCAAACCAGGTCCAGTTATGCGCGTTGACATAGGCGCCGATCATGAACAGTGTCACAACCAGCAGCACATTGATCGCAATGTGCCACAGCAGCCGTCGGAAGATCGCAGCAATCGCTGCATTTTCATTGACCGGCTTGAGGTTCTCCAGCCAGCCGCTGTAACTCACCGCCAGTACCCGAGTCGAACGCGGCGTAACCCGCCGCAGAATATCCGCCAAACCGTCCGCCGAACGCGTCAGGTAAGGCGAAGTCGCCATGCACACGACTGAAACCGCCACGGCCACCGGGTAGAGAAAGTCGCTGACCACCCCCAGCGACAGGCCGAGCGTGGCGATCACGAAGGAAAATTCGCCGATCTGGGCCATGCCGAGACCGGAGCGCAACGAAGTCCGCGGATCGTGGCCGACGATGAAGATGCCCAAACTGCAGGCCAGGGTCTTGCCCAGAATGACGGCCGCGGCGATCAGCAGTGCCGGCAGCGCGTATTGCACCAGCATCGCGGGGTCGATCTTCAGGCCGATCGCCACGAAGAACAGTGCCGCAAACATGTCGCGCAGGGGTTCGACCAGGCGCAGCACGCGACCCACGCTGCGCGACTCGGCCACTATCGCACCGGCAAGAAATGCCCCCAGAGCTACGCTGAAACCCATCCATACCGCCAGCAAACTGGCTCCGAAACAGATCCCCAGCACACTGACCAGCAGCGTTTCATCGCGACCAAAGCCGGCGACGTAATCCACCAGTCGCGGCAGCAGAAGCAGGCCAAGAATCATCCCCACCAGCACGAACAGTCCCAGATGGCCAATCAGGGTGAAGGCCGTTGCCGCCTCGACCGAGCCGCCAATCGCGACGGCCGTGAGCAAGGTGAGCAGGATGATGGCAAGCATGTCCTCGGCCACCAGCAGACCCACGACCAGGCGGGCAAACGGCAGGTGTCGCTGGCCACTCTCGGACAACGTCCGGCTCGCCACCATGGTCGATGACAAGGCGATAATCGCCCCCAGAAAGAGCGTATCCATGCCTTTCCAGCCGAACAGCTCACCCAGACCGACGCCGATCCACAGCATCAAACCGACCTCGGCGACCGCCACTGCAAGCACGCCGATGCCTACCTGACGCAGCTTGCGCACGCTGAACTCCAGCCCCAGCGTGAACATCAGCAGTACAACACCGAGATTGGAGATGTCGTCGATGGCTCGCGGGTCATCGACCAGCATGCCTGGCATATGTGGGCCGATCAGCACACCAGCGAGGATGTAGCCCAGCAACACGGGTTGACGCAGGCGCTGGAACAATATCGTCGCGGCGCCCGCCACGATCATCACCACGGCAAGGTCGCGGATGAAACCGATCTCATGCATACCGTGTCCCGCCACCACCAAAGTCCCTGGCAGCTTACAAGGAACCGTTCCGACCTCGACAAACGGATAGCCATCCGCGCGCGGCGCCATCGGCCGCTTCGCCCCAGCGCGACAATGACCCGGCACGACAATGCCGTCTCCAGCGAAAAAACGCTTGACGGATATGTGTTCCGGACCTATTCTTCCGGGCTTCCAGCGGCGGGGCCATAGCTCAGCTGGGAGAGCGCCTGCATGGCATGCAGGAGGTCGGCGGTTCGATCCCGCCTGGCTCCACCAATTTGATCAGTCCCCATCGTCTAGAGGCCTAGGACATCACCCTTTCACGGTGGCGACCGGGGTTCGAATCCCCGTGGGGACGCCAAATTGGCTCGCAAAGCTGGAAAAAATGTGGAGCGGTAGTTCAGTTGGTTAGAATGCTGGCCTGTCACGCCGGAGGTCGCGGGTTCGAGTCCCGTCCGCTCCGCCACTAAACGGAAAACCCGCCTTGTGCGGGTTTTTTGTTGGCCGTCATTTGACCGCTATCGGACTCCTGATACCGCGCCGGCTTCCTGTTGCAAGGTGCCGATGGAATGTCCCTGCTCAGCCAGGTATTCCAGCCAGCGGGAGAGAAACCCGTTCATGCGCAGGCGGTGCTGAAGCACCGTGTGCGCCGGAGGGAACGGCCCCAGCACCTGCCACAGGTGCTGCCCTGGATGACAATGCAGTGCTTCGGCCACATCGGCGTCGGTATACATGCGCAGCTGTGCCGAGGGCGCCCGCTGCCCGGTGTGTGCATCGACGAAATCGTAGGTCAGCTCCAGCTCCAGCGTGTACGGGTGCCGCTCCTGCACCTGCAGATGCACCTTGAGACCGTCGTCCACATCGGACACGTAGTACCCCGGAACCAACTGCTGCGGCGCGAACAGCCGAACAAGTCGGTGATAGTTTTCCGCGTACAGGCCCATCAGGAACTCGAAACGTCCCGGCAACAGGTTGGTGCGATGGTCCAATGCGACGCTCATGCGGGCGTGATCACTCCGTTCGGTACTCAGAACATCGTCCGCTCGATACCGAAGCGGTCGAAGATCTTGCTGGCGATCTCCTCGATCGACACATGTGTCGTGTTCAGACTGGGAATTCCCGCCTGACGCATCAACCTGTCTGCCTGCTCAAGCTCCCAGCGGCATTGCTTCAGCGTGGCATACCGGCTGCCTGGCCGGCGCTGCTCGCGAATCTGCGCCAGTCGCAGCGGATCGATGGTCAGACCATACAGGCGATCCTTGTACGGGCGCAGGCGCGGCGGCAACTCGATCCGTTCAAGGTCTTCATCGGTGAGCGGATAATTGGCGGCGCTGACGCCATAATGCAATGCCATGTAGAGGCAAGTCGGCGTCTTGCCGGAGCGCGACACACCCACCAGGATCAGATCGGCATCGACGTAGTCGACATCGATGCCGTCGTCATGGCTCAGCGCGAAATTGGTCGCGTTGATGCGAGCCTCGTATTTCTCGAAATTGACCAGTCCGTGCGAACGGTTGACGGCTCCGGAATGCCTGGTGCCAAGCTCACTCTCGAGCGAGCCGATGAAGGGCGTGAAGACATCCAGCATCAAGGCTCCGCTACCGGCCACTATTTCGCACAGCACGGGATCGGTCAGGGTGCTGACCACGATCGGCCGTTCCCCGCTCTGCAAATGCAGCGCCTTGATCCGGTGGGCTGCCCGCTCTGCCTTCTGCGCGTCATCGACAAACGGGAAGCGATGCTTGTCGAACTCCACCCCCTCGAACTGAGCCAGGATGCTGTTGCCGATCGTCTCGGCGGTAATACCAGTGGAGTCGGAGATGAAATAAACCGTTCGCTGCATACAGTTGGCCGGTCGCTTGAATGCGTGTGCCAGCACCTTAACCCAAGCGTCAAATGCTGTCGCCAATTGACTGCTGGCTGACTGGTATGCAGTTGGAACGGCAAGTCTCCCCAATGGTCTTCTTGTGCTGTGCATCATCGGCATCGGACAATACCAGTCCTTTGCGGCCCGATTCTGGCCTGCACGCCGCGTCCATTCTTTTTCCCTGCTGAGCTCTTGAGGAGATCCACTTGAACGATCTGGTGCTTTGGCTCGACCAACTGCGCATGACTGACCTGGGCAAGGTTGGCGGCAAGAACGCCTCGCTCGGCGAGATGATCGGCAACCTCGCCAAACTTGGCGTCTCGGTGCCGGGTGGATTCGCAACCACCGCACAGGCGTTCCAGCACTATCTGGAAAGGAGCGGCCTGGCCCATCG